>JBGVOA010000499.1:0-1233 GCA_045126095.1 Christensenellales bacterium
GGGCAGCACCCACTGCACCGTTGCCTCCTGCGTCAGCATGCTGACATACTTGGTGTAGACGATGCCCAGGCGATCGTACTCCCCTGCTGCGAAATCCGCGCAAAGCTGGCGGGCCAGGGCAGTCGCCTGAGCGCCGGTGTAGTACTCAGAGGACGCGAACTCGCCCTTGTAGCGGTCGCAGGCGCGCTTGCCGATGGGATACACCTTCTCGCGCTCCATGCTTTCCGTCAGGCGGAACACATTGGCGTTGTAGCCGCCCGCCAGGCCGCGGTCGCCCGCGATGACGATCAGGCGGGTGCGCTTGCCGTCGGTCTTGCGCATGAAGGGGCTGCCCGCGCACTCGGGGCAGGCCGTCAGCACGTCCACCACGGAGGCAAAGGCGTCCGCATACTGCCGGCCGCCGGCCATGCGCTCGTTGCTGCGGCGCATTTTGGAGGACGCGACCAGGCCCATGGCGCTGGTGGTATGGAGCGTGGAATCAACGCTGCGAATGCGGTTTTTCAGGGCTTTGGTGTTGGCTCCCATCCCTGTCACCTCCGCATGGACGCAAGCGCCTCTTCCAGTTCCTTCACGTCGTCGTCGGTAAATTCGCCAGCCTCCAGGCGGGTAAGCAGGCCCTCATGGGCGGCTTCCAGCTTCTCGTACAGGCGGGCCTCCCAATCCTGCACCTTGCTGACCTCCACATCATTGAGGTAGCCGTGGATGACCGCATACACGATCGCCACCTGGCAGCCCACGCGGATGGGAGCGTTCTTCTTCTGCTTGAGCACCTCGACGATGCGGGCGCCCAGCGCCAGACGGGCCTTGGTGTCCGCGTCCAGATCGGAACCGAACTGGGCGAAGGACTTCAGCTCCAGGTACTGCGCGTAGAGCAGCTTCAATTCGCCCGCAACCTTCTTCATGCCCTTGCGCTGGGCGCTGCCGCCAACACGGGACACGGAAATGCCGGGGTTGATGGCGGGCATGATGCCGGAGTGGAACAGCTCCGTCTCCAGGAAGATCTGGCCGTCGGTGATGGAGATGACGTTGGTGGGGATGTAAGCGGACACGTCGCCGGCCTGCGTCTCGATGATGGGCAGCGCGGTGATGGAGCCGCCGCCGAAGTCCGGATGCACGCAGGCTGCGCGCTCCAGCAGGCGGGAATGCAGGTAGAACACGTCGCCCGGATATGCCTCGCGGCCCGGAGGACGGCGGATCAGCAGGGACAGGGCGCGGTAGGCCACGGCGTGCTTG
>JBGVOA010000500.1:0-10684 GCA_045126095.1 Christensenellales bacterium
GCGCAGATGTCAAAAAGCCATTTCACTTTCAGGCACAGTGCGCCGCACGCAATCGTCTGTGCATTTATTGTAGTACATCTCGGAACGGCTGTCAAGCAAATTCCATGAAAAATGGCTGCCAATCGTACCGAAATCTGTATATTTTTTGTTCAAGTTGCACGATTGTCACTTTGTAAACGTTTTCAGGTAACATAATTCACATTCTCATTATTTCCCATTATCAGTCGACCGTTCCACGTCTTTCGCGTTCCGCGCGCAAAAGCCAGGCACGCCCGACAACGAAAAGCGGAGCCGCCGCAAAACGCAGCAGCTCCGCCGGGAATCAGGGCAAGCGCGGGAAGGCTTACTCCTTCACGCCGCCAACGGCCACGCCGGCGATGATGAACTTCGAGAGGCACAGGTAGACAACGATGACCGGCAGGATGGACAGACAGATCATCATGTAGACCTTGCCCATGTCGAACTTGGCGAAGTCCGCAGAGCGCAAGGTCGCAATCAGGATGGGCAGCGTCTTGACGGAGTCCTCCTTCAGCAGCAGTGCAGGGGTGAAGTAGTTGTTCCACGCACCAACGAAGGTGAAGATGGCCTGCACGGCGATGGCGGGCTTCATGATGTGCAGCACGATGCGGTTGAAGGTGCCGAACTCGCTGGAGCCATCAATACGGGCCGCCTCGACGATCGCCAGGGGCAGTGCGCTCTCCATGTACTGCTTCATGAAGAAGAACACAGCCGGGGCAGCGATGGAGGGCACGATCAGAGGCCAGAAGGTGTCATCCCAGTTCCAGCCGTTCATCATCTCAACAAAGCCCAGGGCAGAAACCTGACCAGGCACCATCATCACCAGCAGAATGAACTTGAAGGCAAAATCGCGCATCTTGAACTGATACGCATGGATGGCATAAGCCGTCAGGGTGGAGAAATAGGTGCTCAGCAGCGCCACGGAGCCGGAAACCACAAGGCTGTTGAGCATGCCGCTCCAGATGGGCAGCATCTTGTCCGCCATCAGGGAGTTCCAGTTGTCATCGAAGAACTTGCCCGGCAGGAGCGCGAAGCGGGACTGGATCTCGCTGTGGGCACGGGATGCATTGATAAACAGAATGTAGAAGAAGCAAATACACAGCACGCACAGCACCACCAGCAGCGTGTAAGCCATCAGCTTACGGAACGCCACATTGGCTGCGCTGGTGGTAAACACCATGTAGCAAGCCATGCCCGCCAGCGTCGCAGCCAGCAGCGCCAGCAGCATCGTGCGGGGGCTGGTGTTGGGCAGGCGCTCAACCTCGCCCAGGGTGTTGGGCTGCGCCTCGCCAGGCGCCTTCTTGGTAACGTACGCGTCAACAGAGACCACAAACAGGTTGACGATATTCTCCGCCACCTGCGCATCCTTGTCCTGGCAGGTGAACAAAATCGTGTGGCTGTCCACCATCGTGGCAGCGTTGGTCACCTTCAGAAGGGTCTCCTTGAAGGGGACGCCCAGGTCGACGACCTCGTTACAAGCCGTACAGGTGATCTTTTTGCTGATGTCGGAGTCCTCAGGCAAGGCGGCTTCACACTTGGGACAGATCTTCGCATCCTTGCCGTAAATCATCTCGAACATTTCCGTCAGCTTGATGCCCGTCGCAGGACGACCGGCAGAAACATCCTTCAGACGCAGTGCGGAGTTCTTATCCAGGCCCTCGTTCTGCAGCACAACGCCCTCAGCCAGGTTGGCAGGGTCGATGGTCAGCGTCGCCGTAGCGGTGAAGGGCGGCATGTAGGTCGCCACCAGCATGTACGCAGCCGCGCCCGCCAGGGCCATAACCACCAGGGTGATCAGCAGCTTCTGCCACAGGGCCAGGCTCTTGATCTTTTCCATCATGCCAGCTCACCCCCCTTGCGCATCTGGGCCATCTTACGCTTCTGCTCCTTGGCCAGCTTCTTGGCCTCGCGCTCGTTGGTGTTCAGGGACCAGTACACGAACAGACCCAGCACCGCCGTCACGATGAACAGCAGCACGGACAGCGCGCCGCCATAGCCGTAGTTCTTGGACTTGCCGATGTAGTTGTTCAGCAGCATGATGATGGTCATGCAGCTGCGGTTGGCGACATTGCCGCCGTTGGTCAGCACCTGCGGCACGTCGTACATCTGCAGGCCGCCGATGAGAGAGGTGATCAGGGTATAGGACAGCACCGGACGGATCAGCGGCATGGTCACACGGGTGAAGGACTGCCAGCCGTTTGCGCCATCGATGTCCGCCGCCTCAAACAGCGACTGATCGATGCCCATGACCGCCGCCATCAGCACGATGGTGGTATTGCCGAACCACATCATGAAGTTCATCAGCGCCACCAGGATGCGGTTGCCCCACACATTGCGTGTCCACTCCACCGCCTCCATACCCAGGGACTGCAGGGCGACGTTGATGGGGCCGCCATCGGAGAACAGGACGAAGAACAGCATCGCGAAAGCGGACGCCATGATCAGGTTGGGCATGTAGATGACCGTCTTGAAGAAGGGCTGGAAGCGGATGCGCATGTTGCGGTCCGTGAACCAGACAGCCAGCGCCAGGGACACGATGATCTGCGGGATGAAGCCCAGGACCCACATGATCATGGTGTTGCCAAAGTACTTGCCCAGGTTCTCCTTCACAAAGATGGTTTCAAAATTCTTCAGGCCAATGAAGTTCGGGCCCACCTCGTTCAGGCCGCCCTGCGCCCAATAGTGCTCAAACAGGGATTCGTAGAACGTCCTGGCCAGAGGAATGATGGTAAAGATGGCAAAGGTCACAAAGAAAGGAATCAGGAAGATGTAGCCCCACTTGGCATAGCTGACAGACTTTACCTTGCGCGGCTTGACGGTCTGCGACATAGCTTGCACCTCTCTTCTGAAAGTTGACAGACTTGAGGACGCGTCCCTCCGGTCGTTTCCAACCAAAAGAACTCGGCCCTTCAGCAGGACGCCCGACCCTAAAACCGTCCGGTGTCCTGTTGAAGGGCCGCCCCCGAAAGGGGCCGGGGCGAACGGCCGGAACCGTCCGCCCCAGTCCACTGGGAATCAGGGATTAGTGGGTCAGCTCGGGGTGCACTTCCTCAACAGCCTTGAAGAAGTTGGCCCAGGCAGTCTCCAGATCGACGATGCCGTTGAAGTAGTCAGCCATGGAGGACTGGATCTTCTCGGAGCAGGTCTGATCGTAGGGGGTGGAAGAGGCGCGGTTGATGGCCTGCGCGTTGTTCAGCAGCAGAGCCAGGTGGTTCTGGCCAGCCAGGAAGGGATTCTGGTAGTCGCCAGCGGCCATCTCGGTCATAGCGGGCACGTTGTTGGTGAAGTCGCCGTACGCCTCAACGATCGCAACAGCAACTTCCTTATCAACGGTCATGGTGTACATGATGTCCTTCACCAGAGCCAGGTTGTCGGTGCCAGCAGCAGCGCAGATCCAGGTGCCGCCCCAGGAGAAGCCCTGGGGGCCCTCACAGAAGCCCCAGTCGCCCCAGGTGCCGTTGCCAACAGCAGCGGGCTGAGAAGCGTCGGCCAGGGTCCAGCCAGCCAGAGAGAAGTCGATGAACCAGGCGGGGCCGAAGTAGCCGAACACCTTGCCGTCGGGGCCAGCGCCAGCGCCGGACTCAGCGGACCACAGGTTAGCCTTGTTGTTCCAGCCGTTGTCGGTGTACAGCTTGGTCATCTCGACCCACTTCTCGATGGAGGGATCCTTGTTGATCTTGCCGTCCACAACCCAGGGAGCGGTCATGTTGTCGGAGAAGATGCGGTAGGCATCGTCGAAGCCGGACAGCATGAAGTAGCCGTAGTCCTTCATCAGAGCAGCGGTCTCGTCGAACTTAGCCCAGTCAGCCACGAACTCCTGCACAGCGGCGGGATCGGAGGTGCCCAGAACCTCATCGGCGAAAGAACGACGGTAGATGAAGCCGGCGGGGCAAGCCTGCCAGGACACGCCCTTGAGCACGCCGTTGGCAGTCATGACGTCCTTGGTGTACTGGTACATGTCAGCCACGTCAGCCTCGGTCAGGCCAACCTCGTTGATCACGTCCAGGGTGTAATCGGAACCGCAGTACTTGACGGCGTAGTCGGCCTCAACCAGGAACATGTCGACCTTCTCGTCAGCAGCAGCAGTCTCCTGGGCCAGCAGAGCGGCGTCCAGGGCGTTCTGGTAGGCATTGCCCTCGCTGGGAACGATCACCCAGTTGACGGTCACGCCTTCGGGAACATTGTAGAAGGCCTCGAAGCGGGTCTTGAACTCATCGTTCCAGCAGTAGATGTTCAGGACCTTGCCTTCTTCAGCAGGAGCCTCGGCCATGGCGAAGGTGGACAGAGCCATCAGCACGCACAGCAGCATAGCAACAAGCTTCTTCATGGTGGTTTCCTCCTCAAATGTTTGCCTCTCGCGGAGGCTGTTTATTTCTTTAAGCAGCACCTCAGCACTGCTTAGAGACAAATTGGTGCGGAACCGAGCTTTTCCCGAAGGTCTGCTCCGGGGATGTTTTTCCCGAAGGATAAAGCATCCGGGATGTCGCAGGGCTCAGTCCATATGACCCGGCACGGGGCCGATGGACTCGCCAGGCTGAAGCATGGTTGGAATAATGCCCGTTTCGCTGCCGGCGGTCCGGGGATTCTCGATCCGGTCGATCAGGTAAAGCGCCGCCTGCTGACCCATGCGCTTGGCGTCCTGCATCACGGTGGTGATGCGGGGGTGGGTCATCTGCGTGATGCGGCTGCCGTCATATCCGCCGATGGACACATCCTCCGGCACGCGCAGCCCCAGCTCCGCCGCTGCGGTCAGCGCGCCCAGGGCGCTGTGATCGTCCGGCATGAGGATGCAGGTGGGCGGCACGGGCAGCGCCATGAGCTTTTTCACGGCCTCCGCGCCTGCCTGGGGGCTGTCGTAAACAGACCCGACCAGGTATTCCGGCACATGCTCGATCCCCTGCTCGCTCAGCCCGCGATAGAAGCCGGTGATGCGGTTCTCGGTGACCGAGGCATGCTCGCCGTGCACATAGGCAATGCGGCGATGCCCCAGGGCTGCGGCGTGGGCCACGAGGGATTTCATGCCCTCGATGTTCTCCGACAGCACGCAGGAGCGGTTGGAAAATGCATGGTCGATGGTGACGACGGGAATATCGCTGGCCACCAGCTCTACAACCTCAGAGGCGTAGAAGTTGGCGCAGACCACGCACACGCCGTCCACATTGCGGTAGCGGCAGTGCTCCAGGTAGGTCATGCCCGTCCAGCCGATGTTGTGATTGATGAAAGTGATATCGTACCCGCGCTTCTCGCATTCGGATTTGAACGCCTCCAGCACCGAGGCAAAGAAGCTGTGGGTCAGACCGGTGCCGCGCTCCTCCTGGAAGAGAACACCCAGGTTGTAGGAGCGGTTGGTCTTGAGTGTACGCGCAATCGCGTTGGGATAGTAGCCGATCTCACGGGCCGTCCGGTGGACAAGCTCGCGCGTCTCTGCGCTGATATCAGCATAATTGTTGAACGCTTTGCTGACCGTGGAGATCGACAGGCCACACTTCGCGGACACATCCTTGATGGTGACGGCCACTGTCGTTCCTCCCTCCATGGCTCCCCCGATGGTTCCTGTGCAGTGCAGCGGCCTTTCGCCGCTAAACCGGTTTCGCTTACGAGATGAGTATACATCATCCCCGCAAAAAAATCAAGCCCCTTTTTGTGGTTTTCTCCGATTTTTTTATCCAGATTCGCCATTCCGAAAGGGTCCGGAAGCGTTACCATTGCCCATTTTTCGGCCTTTTCCGGCATTTTACGAAAACGTTTACAATTCGCCCGAAAGCGATTTCGAGCACCAAAACATGTCAATTCCGGGCACAAAAATCGGTTTCGTCGGCACATCATCTCTATTCGGTCACACAAAACAGCGGCGATGGTTGCACATCTCCATCGCCGCTGCATCATTTCACGAAACCAATTTATAATTATTCAGACATTCAGCTTTCAATTTCCTCCAGCGCCCGCAGCAGCCGCTGGCCTTCGCGCAGCGCAGCGCCCTCCCGGCGGGCCGCCTGCACCATGGCCTGGTACGTCTCTTCCGTCAGGGCGCTGATGGCCTGGGGCAGATCCGTCAGCCGGTCGAGCACCAGGCCCGTGCCGGTGCGGCGCACCCAGTCCGCCTGGGCCGAACCGGACCAGACCACCACCGGCATGCCCGCAGCCAGGTACAGGGACAGCTTGTGGGGCGCGTTGAGCAGCATGTATGCGCCATATGCGCCGCGGCCCGTTGCGGTGGACGAGCCGTCCCACACCACGCCGAAGGAGCCGCGAAGCACGCCCGGCAGCTCCTCCGGGGAGGCCGTGCCGTGCAGCACGAAGTCCGTGCGGGTCTTCTTGCCCTTCCAGCCCGCGCCCCACAGGTTCCAGGTCAGCTTTGTGCGCGGCATCGCATAGAGGAAGCCCGCCTTGCTCTTGCGCAGGTTGCCTGCGTAGCACACCTCATGGGACAGCCGCCGCTCCGGCATGCGCGCCGTGGTGTGATAGTCAAACCGTCCCAGCACCGTCAGCCGCTCCGGCGCAACGCCCTGGGAGAGCATATAGGTGCGCATCGCCTCGGTGTGGACAATGATGCGGTCGAAGGCCGGCAGCAGCACCTGATCGCTCCAGCGGGCCGCCTCGCCGCCCAGGAGGCGCAGGGAATCCAGGTCGTGGACAATGGCCGCCGTGCGCGTGCCCTTCCACTGCACCATGTGCAGCATGAAGCGCGCCAGACGCACCCCCTTCACCGGGAAAACGGGGTACTGCACCAGCAGCAGATCCTCCCAGCCAAGGGTGAAGAAGAGCCGCGCCCAGTCGCAGAAAACCTTCACACCCAGGCACAGCCGGGGCCACCAGCCCTCCGCCGCCGTGTCAGCCGCAGTGACCTTCGCCTGGGCATAGCCTGCCTCAGCTGCAAAGCGCTGCACATCCTGCCTTGCCTTGTTCATCGCCGGAACGCCCTTGGCGCTCACCGGCACCGTCATCAGGAAGCGCCTGCAGAAGGCCCGGCTGCGCTTCGCCAGCTGCTCAAAGCGCGCCGCGAGCCGATCCGCCGCGGTGGAGATGCCGTAGCCCGCATCGGTGATCAGCTGCACATTGTCCGGGCGGATGCGGTGCTCCTGCTCCTCCAGGATATCCAGCATTCTCTCCGCCCACAGATCGGGGTCCTCCGCCGGCAGGAACGTCACGTCCGCCGTCTGGGAGGCCTCCCGGGGCACCGCGTCGGACAGGATGCAGGGCAATCCCGCCGCCTGCGCCTCCAGCGCCGCCATGCCCAGCCCTTCAAAGCGCGAGGGCATCACGAACAGGTCGAAGGCCTGCATCAGGCGCGGCACATCGTCGCGCACGCCCAGGAAGAGCACCGCGCGGTCAATGCCCAGTTCGACCGCCTTCACCTCCAGGTCGGTCAGGTCGGGGCCGTCGCCCACGATCACCAGGCGCGCCCGGGGCTCGCGCTGGTACAGCCGAGAAAACGCCTGCAGCAGGAAGCCCTGGTTCTTCTGGTACTGCAGCCGGGCCACATGGCCCACCACCAGGCAGTCCGCCAGGTCGTACTGGTCGCGCACCTCCTGGCGCACCCGCCGGTCGTGACGGAAGGCTTCCGCGTCAATGGCGTTGGGGATGATGGTGCAGGGCAGATCCATCTGCGGACAGGCCCACTGGGCCGAGCGGTGCGAGCAGGCCCAGAGCACATTGGCATAGCGGCTCAGCCCCGTGCGCTGCGTGCGGTGGAGGATCTCCTGACCGCGCCCGCGCAGGGACAAATCCATGTTCTGCGGGTTGTGGCTGTGGGCGATGCGCACAGGGATGCCCGCCTCCGCCGCCAGCTGCAGGGGGGTCATGTCGTTGAACATGCACTCGTTGTCCCACAGCACGTCGTATTCCCCGCCATGCTCGCGGAAAAAGCGGCGGATCTCCCGATAGAAGCGCACCGGGTCCTCGCTGCGCCGGGGAATGACATAGGTTTTGCCGATGGCCGATCGCATCTCGGGATAGGCCGCGTCCTCAAAGCGGGTCAGGAAGTCAAACTGCACGCGTCTGGGGTCGATGCGGCTGCAATAGGTCATCAGGAAATTCTCGATGCCGCCGACCGTCGCCGTCATGCCGACCACCAGCACTCGGATGGGTCTCATGGGGTGATGCACCTCGTCTTTCAGGTGAATATTCATGAGGAAGTGATGCAGGCGGACGTCACGCCGCGCGTCTGCCGGCCCGGCGGTTCATCGCCCGGCGCAGGGAGATGGCCAGCCGCGCCGCCGGATACCAGCGCTGCCGCAGCAGCCGCAGCGTCACCATACGCGGCGAGAATCCCCGCAGGCGCGCACAGGCAAAGGCCTGAGCAAAGGGAGCGGACTCCCGCAGGGCCGCCATGTCCGCCGAATGATCATGGGTGAGCATCAGCAGCAGGTGCGTCAGGCGATAGAGCGCCGCCGCCTGCGGCAGATCGATGGCATCCAGCGCAGGGGCTGCCGCCGCCAGGGTGCGCAGGTACATCACCTCCGCGTCCGTGCCACTGCGCAGCGCGCTGTCCGGGCGGACAGTGTAACAGTAAGCAGCCGTGTCCGCAAAGGCGACCGTCTCAGCATGACGCAGCGTCCGCAAAACCCACTCGCCGTCCTCGCCCAGGGTGAGGCGCTCATCGAAGCGCTCCGTCAGCAGGCTGCGCCGGAAGACCCAGCCGTGGCACAACAGATGACGCGTGGGATCACCCAGCGCCTCCGCCAGGGCAGACCTGCCGGAAAGCCTCCGGCAAGCAGCGGCGGACAAATCCTCCGGAGCCTCGCGCACGACGCGGCCCTGGATCGCCTCCGCCGGGCCCAGCTGCGCCGTCAGCGCCGCCAGGGCGCCGGGCAGCAGCACGTCGTCCGCATCCAGGAAGGCCACCAGCTCCGCCGTGGCCGCCGCAAGGCCGGTATTTCGCGCCGCCGATGCGCCCCGGTTTTCCTGGTGCAGAACAGTCACGCAGCCCTGCGCCGCCAAGCCGTCACAGATTTCGCCGCTGCCGTCGGTGGAGCCGTCATCCACCAGGATCACCCGCGCGCCTGGGCAGGCCAGCGCCGATTCCGCCGCCCGCCGCACATAGGCCGCTGCGTTGTAGACAGGGATGATCACGTCCACCGGCTCTGCCGCCGGGGCCGCTTCATAGCCGCTGCGCTGCGCCTCCGCGTCCAGCCGCAGCGTCAGCCCGGCCATCAGGCACGCAAAGAGCAGCAGCGGGGACTCCTCAGCCAGGCGGGTGAAGCAGTCCACCGTTTCGCACAGCAGCACATACATAACCGGCGCGGGCACAAGGCGCTGCCACAGCGGCAGGCCCTCATGCACGGCCATCACCCGCCACGCCGCACGCAGGAAGCGCCACAGGAGCGCCCCCAGCAGCGCCAGCCCCGGAATGCCCCAGGACACCAGCGTCTGCAGGTAGAGGCTGTGCACATGCACGAAGTCCCGCCCCGGATATATCTCCGCCGGGATCATGGCGTTGGTCAGCGCAGGCGAAAGCACCGTGGTCGTGCCCGTGAGGAGGAAGCGGGGCTCCTCCCCCAGCAGCCGCAGCGCCGCCTGCCAGATGATCTGCCGGTCGTTGAAGAGGTTGCCCGCGTCCAGCGCCCGGTGCTGCACCGCGCCCTCTGCGGCCGCCTGGGGCAGCAGCTGCGCGGGAAGCTCCGTCAGGGTCAGGTTTTCAAGGGTTTGGGGGACATGGGGCGCCAGGAGCGTCAGCAGGCCGGACAGGCAGACATACGCCGCCAGCACGCCCAGGGGGACAGCCGCCAGCGCCAACATGCGCCGCCGTCCGCCGGCCCGCAGGAACGCCGCTGCTGCCATCACGCCCAGCGACGCGCCCACGGCAATGAAGGCCGTACGGCAGTCCGTCAGGCTCAGGCAGCACAGCTGCACCGCCGCACACAGCCCGTAAAGAAGCTTCAGCGGACGACGGCGGGTCATCGCCGCTGCCAGCACCGCCAGCAGCACCGACAGGCCCATCTTCGTCGCGCCGGTGGTGACGTAGGCATTCAGGTACAGGCGATGATCGCCCAGGTTCACGCCGATATACCAGGTGCCCTGCAGGCTGAACACCGCATGCCCCGTCAGCGCCGCCCACAGGCCGATCAGCGCCTGCAGGGTCATCGCGCCCGTCCACAGGGCCAGCACAGCCCGCACATAGCGCATCAGCCGTTCCCGGCGGACAATCAGGGGCGCAGGCAGCATCACGCCCAGCGCCAGCGCCGCCCGGGCGATCTGCGGCAGCTGCGCCTGAAGCACCTCCGCCCCCCGGTAACAGGAGGCAACCGCCATCCACAGGGGCAGCGCCAGCAGCAGCCCGACCTTCACAGGTCGCCTGCACAAAAGGAGCGAGGCCGCCGCCAGACCCACCGAAACCGCCGGAAGCGCCTCCAGCACCGGGAAGGTCCACCGGGCCTCGGTCATGTAAAGCAGGTTCCACAGGAGGAAGAAGCATACCGCCAGCATGTACAGATGCTCCGCCGCCGTCCGCAGACGCTCGCGCATGGCTCTCCCCTCCCTTCATTCTCTCTATCATACCATGTTTACCGCCGCCGCGCAAGTCAGCAGGCCGCCACAAGCGTTGACGCAATGTAAAAACCGTCCGCCCGGCCATCAGACCAGGCGGACGGTGCGCACCGTTATTTTTCTTCCAGCGCGGCGTACACCCGCAGCATTTCGCCCACGCTCCAGGCCTGGGCAAAGCAGC
>JBGVOA010000501.1:0-1211 GCA_045126095.1 Christensenellales bacterium
TATCCTGTAAGGACGGGCAATGGCTCGTGCAGTACCGGGAGGAGCTGCCCGGCCTGCAGCAATTCCCGCGCAGCATCGGCTTTTCCGTAGCAACCGGCGAGCTGCTGCGTTTCGACCTTCCCATCTCCGAATAAAAAATGCGCCCGGACAGCCGCTAAGCCGTCCGGGCGCATTCATGTCAGCCCATGGTGTCCTCATCATCGTGGATATCCGGGATGCCGTCGCCATCGTGGTCACAGTCGTGGGGATCGGGCATGCCCATCAGCATCTCGCTGGCGCGGATGTTGTGCTTTTTGCGCTCCGCCTCCACCAGGCGGACGATCTCCTCCTTGACCTCAATGGGGTTCTTGATGCTCTCCAGCACCGTTTCGCCATTGGACGCATCGGTGGAGAACACCTTCACCGTGCCCAGGCCGAAGAGACGCTGGCCCAAGGTGCGAGTCACGCTGATGTCGCGCACGCGATAGAGGTTCTCCTCATCCAGGGTGCTGGTCAGCAGGCCCTTTTCCACAAAGAGGCGATCCTCCGTGAGCATGTACTTCGTGAAGGACCAGGGCAGGCCCAGGAAGGTACGCTTGCGGTCCTGCCAGATATAATTCATCTTGCGCATCGAATCCCATCCCTTCCGCCGGCAAAACCGGCTGATGCAATGACGAAAAGGACTGTTCAAAACCCCGAACAGCCCTCATCATCCGTCGTTGTGCGACTCTCGGCTTACGCAGCGTAGCCGAAGAGCACGAACAGCAGGCAAGCCACCACGAACACAGCGGTGGAAACCTTGGTGCCCAGCGCCAGCTTCGCGTCGATGGTCTTCGCCTGATTCTTGGAGAAGTAGCTCTCCAGCTGGCCCGCCACAGCGCCCAGGCCCTTCTGGTTGCTGCTCTGCAGCAGAACGGTAACGATCATCACCAGAGAAGCCAGAACAATGATTACGCCCAGGGCAATGCCAAAGCCAGTAATGTGCATTTCAAACATGTGAAAAAACCTCCTTGAAAGTGAGCATAGATATTCTATCACAATCTGACACAGAACGCAAGGGGGGAAATGCACAATATTTTCATCCCCTGCCCCACAGAAAAGGCTGCGCAGCACACGCCGCGCAGCCTGTGGGCTCACTATCAGGGCTGCTTGCCGATATAGGCCAGAATGCCGCCGTCCACGTACAGGATGTGGCCGTTGACGAAGTTGGAGGCGTCGGAAGCCACGAACAC
>JBGVOA010000502.1:0-4024 GCA_045126095.1 Christensenellales bacterium
GCAGGAGAGGGTGCGGGTATCGTACACGTCCACCTTGAGCCCTTCGGTCTCCCCGGCCAGAACGTTGACCATGTTGAAGGTGCCGGAAAGTCCGCTGGACATGCACATGTGCAGCACGCGGGTCGCGCCCTCCTCCCGCAGCTGGCGGTAGAGGGCGGAAACGTCCTCCGGCTGGGGCAGGGAGGTCTTGGGCACCTCGGTCTCCAAGAGCTGGTAGAGCTTCTCCTGGCTGATCTCATAGCGGTCACGGTATTCGCCGCTGCTGGTGATGATGCGCAGGGGCACGGCGCGGATATCGTAGCGCGTCAGCTGCTCGTCGCTCAGGTCGCAGGCGGTGTCGGTCACGATGACCACGGTCTCTTCGCCGATGCGGAACATGGGAATACCTCGTTGAGCATATTGCTGTTCTTCTTAATTTATATGATGCCGGAGGGTTTCGTCAAGTGATGATTTTCTGCGCTGCTTCGGGCTGCAAAGAGTGTAAATTGTTCTGCATGTGGTTGACAATGGCCGCGTTATGATTTACCATAAAGAATGAGTGATTTTGCAGTTCTGGCGGACTGCGAAGGATACGGAGGCTTATCTGATGTTGAAATCCGTGAAGAAGATGGCGCTGCTGCTGGCGGCGCTGCTGCTCCTGTTGAGCGCGCTGCCTGCTTTGGCCGATGGCACGACCCAGCTGCAGCTGACGTTCATCGGTATGTACGCGACCAGCGGCGGCGGGTATGCTGCGCGCAATCTGTCGGGCACCTTTGAGGTGGAGCGGAACGGCGTTGTTGTCGGTACCATCACGGCGGACGCAAACGGCAGCGCGCCCATCGCCCTCAACGGCGGCGGCAATGTGGTGCTGCGTCCTGTGATGGACACCATCCCCGATGAGATCCCGGTGAACCAGCAGGGCTACACCGTTTCCATCGTTGAGGGGCGAACGAATTTCGCCCCTGTGGTCGTGTATGCTCAGGCGGGTCTTTTCCGTGTGCATACCGAATCCCAGGCGCATTTCTCCCTCATCAGTGAAGAGGGCGATATCGTGCTGGGCTTCTCCACGGACAGCAAGGGCGATTATTCGCTGCCCACGGCCATTCCGGCGGGGCAATATACCCTGCGCATGGACAGCGCTTCGCTGGCCATCAGCAAGTGGCGTGACAAGATCATCAGCATCGCGCCTTATACGGGCCCGGATTCCGTGGTCTATATCGACGCGAGCTATTACTACACGCCGCAGATCACCCTGAGGCCGTCTACGCCGACCCCGCCGCCCACAGCGACGCCCGCGCCGGTGACGACTCAGGCGGCTGAAACGCCGAAACCGACCGAAAGTCTGCCGGATGTCCAGGAAACCCCTGCGACGCCCACGCCCACCCCCACGGCAACGCCGAAACCGACTTCCGGTCTGCTTGTGCTCCAGGGCATGGGCGATGCCGGCGCTGAGGCAAGCTTCTCAGTGACCTCCGGCGGCGCTGTGTACGGGCAGGGCCGTCTGCGCGCAGGCGAGACCGCCCGCGTGCCCAATCTGAGCGGCGGCAACTACATTGTGACCGTCACGCTGCCGGAAAATGTGCTGCTGACCGGCCTCAACGGCTATCCGAGCCTGCAGCGGCGCACGGCCCAGTGGCTGGTGACCATCACCGTGGGCAGAACCAGCAGCTATCAGGTGGAGCTGAGTCTGGTTGGCGGCGTCAGCGGCGTTTTCGCAGGCTTTGAAGATGTGCAGGTGACCATCACCGGCAGCGAGATCTTCACGATGATGGCGGATGGCGCGTTTGAAAAGACGGGCCTGACGCCCGATACCTATGCGGTCACCTGTGTGCTGCCCGCGGGCAATTATGAGGGCGAGGGCTGGTCCTTCGTGGAATCTGCGGGTCATGTGCTGGCCATTGCCAGAGCCGAGGTGCGCGGCGGCAGCATGGTGACGCTCCCGCCCATCTCCGTGCGCGAAATGGGCAATGTCGTTACGTCCGCCGATGGCGCCTGGCGCATCGAAGATGTGGACGTCGGTGCCTATCAGGTGCAGTATGCCGCGCAGCAGGGGATGATGATCCCCTCCGCGGCGGTGAATGTGACGGAGGATGTGATGCATCCTGCGCTTACGGCATATCAGGCTGCGCCTGCCAGCCTGCTGGTGCGCGTTTTTGTGGACGACAACAACAACGGCGTGCTGGGCAAGAATGAGCCCTTCCTGGCGGGTGTTGTTGTCAGCCTGGTGAGCGGCGATTCTGTCGTGGCTACCGCTTCCACGGATACCAATGGCGAAGCGACCCTGTACGCCCCCGCGGGCGAGTATGTCCTACGCTGTGAAATGCCCGAGGATTACGGCTATGCGTCCCGCGGCAGCAAGAATCTGATCTCCAACAGCCGCATGGAGCAGAGCAGCGACCGCGTGCAGGAGGCCACGGTCGCCCTGTCCCTGGATGCGCAGGCGGAATTCGGCGTCGGCGCGGCGCAGATGTCCGCCGTGAGCGGCACGATCTGGCACGATGTGAACGGCGACGGCCTCTGGCAGGCTGAGGAGCCCGGCGTGGCCGGCATGACCGTGGCGGCCGACGGCACCCGCAACGGCCTGCATTATGAGACCGTCACGGATGCCAACGGCAGCTTTGAGATCCGCCAGATTCGCAACGGCACCTACAACATTTCCTATTATGTCCCCGATGGCTACGTTTTCACCTACAAGGCCAGCGGCCCGAAGCAGCAGCGCTCCCTGATGACCACCGAGGCAGACCGCGTGGGCCGCGACCAGATCGTCTTTGACAAGGGCGATGTGGTGACGGAGCAGAACGTGGGCCTGGTGAGCGAGAGCATCGTCGAGGGCGTGTGCTTCCTGGATGCGAACTATAACGGCATTTTCGACGAGGGCGAGCAGGTGCTGCCCGGCGTGGAGCTGGAGCTGTTCCGTCAGAGCAACAACAAGCGCCTCAAGACCGTCACCTCCGACGAAAACGGCGCGTACCGCTTCACCGGCGTGCGCAGCGATACCTTCAAGGTCAAGGCGCTGCTGCCCCAGGGTTACACCTTCTCCATCAACGTGCCCGGCAATGCGGATGCGAACCAGTTCGCCCCCCGCGACGGCCGCCGCGAGCAGCAGGTGCTGAACATTGAAGCCGTCAACGGCGAAAGCACCCGCGTGCTGGTGGGCGCGATCAGCTATGGTTCCATCAGCGGCGTGGCCTATTTTGACGATAACTTCTCCGGCAGCTGGGAGACGGGCGAGAAGATCGCCAGCGGCATCGTTGTGACGCTCCTGGACGCAGAGGGTCAGGCGATCAAGTCCGCCAAGACCAACAAGAACGGCGCTTACACCTTTGACAATCTTGCGCCGGGCGAGTATACCCTCTCCATCACGGCCAAGAGCGGCTATGCCTTCACCACCGCAGGCGAGGGCAGCGTGGTGGAAAACGACGGCGTGGGCCTGGGCGTGTCCGCCCCCGTAAGCATTGCGCTGGGCCAGAGCATCACGGGCATGAACGCCGGTATGATCCAGCCTGCGCGCGTGACGGGCGTTGTATTCGAGGACGCAAACGACAACGGCCTCTACGATTCCGGCGAGCAGGGCCTGCGCGGTGCTGCGGTGACGCTGATGAATGCGGACGGCCCCGTGGAGACCCAACAGGTGGGCGCAAACGGCGCATTCACCTTTGCCCCGGTGCTGCCGGGCCGTTACTACCTGCGCTATGAGCTGCCGGATGCGGGCGTGTTCTCGCCCGTGGCGGAGGGCGGCAATCAGGTGGTGGGCGAGGGCAGCGACGGCGCTGGCGACTGGTTCGAGGTCACGGTCAACCAGACCTATACCGCGCCTGTCTGCGGCGGACTGCACCTGGCTTCCATCGGGGGCTATACCTTCGGCGATTCCGACGGCAGCGGTGCGCTGGACGGCAGCGAGCGCCGCCTTGCGGGCGTAACGCTGATCCTCACACCCTCCCGCAGCGACCTGGAGCAGTGGACCATCCAGACCGGCGTTGACGGCTCCTTCAGCTTTGAGGGCCTGCGTCCGGATACCTACCAGCTGACGGTTGCCTGCCCCAAT
>JBGVOA010000503.1:0-4352 GCA_045126095.1 Christensenellales bacterium
TCCGCGCCCATTTTGCGCAGGCGGCTGACGACCTCGCACGCCTTATAGACCGCGATGCCGCCCGTCACGCCCAGCACGACGGATTTGCCCGTCAGGTCAGATTTCTTCATTGAGCTTCACCGCCTCGGTTTCCACCGGGCGATCGTACACCAGCAGACCGCGCTTGATCTCTTCCACCGCGGTCTTGAGGGGCTTCATGCCCGCGTTGTCAATCTGCGGGGCGGAACCGCCAACGATCTGGCGGCCGCGCTTGCTGGCCTGCACGACCAGGGTGTAACGGGAATCGGAATGCTCCAGCAGCTCCTGCACGTTGGGATCGACGATAGACATATGCTTGTCCTCCTTCTATGTTCGCACCGGCTTTGCGGTGGGATCGGCTTATTCCTCGGGCACTTCCACGCTGTAGTAGGCGGAAGAGTGCTTCTCGGCCTCGATGATGGCCTGAACGGTGCGCACGGCCTCATCCAGGTCGTCGTTGATGACCTTATACTCGTAGTGATCCTTCTGGGACAGCTCCCAGATGGCGTTATTCAGGCGGCGGTCGATGGCCTCCTGCGTCTCAGTGCCGCGGCCGGTGAGGCGCTCGCGCAGCACCTTCATGCTCGGCGGCAGGATGAAGATGGAAACCTTCTCCTTTTCCGACGCGATGACGTTCAGCGCGCCCTGCACGTCGATGTCCAGCACCACGTTTTCGCCCCGCTCCAGGCGGCTGTAAACCTCGCTTCTGAGCGTGCCGTAGTAGTTGCCATGCACCTGGGCATGCTCCACAAAGGCGTTCTGCTCAATCAGCTCGTTGTACCTTTCGACAGTCATGAAGTGGTAGTGGACGCCGTCCACCTCGCCCGGACGGGGCTGACGGGTGGTCGCGCTGACGGAGAAGACGAGGCTTTCGTCCGCCTTCATCAGCTTTTCAATGATCGTCCCCTTCCCCGTGCCCGAGGGCCCGGAGATCACCAGCAGCATGCCCTTTCGCGTTTGACTCATGTACACGCTCCTTTTCTTCCCGATGGATCAGACAGCGTTCTGAATCTGCTCGCGCAGCTTCTCTATTTCGCTCTTCAGGTCGACGACGCACTGGGCGATGTCGGCGTCCGAGCACTTGGAGCCGATGGTGTTCGCCTCGCGGTTCATCTCCTGAATGAGGAAATCCATTTTCTTGCCCGTTTCGCCAGGCATATCCAGATACCGGCGGAGCTGGCGGATGTGGCTGTCCAGGCGGCTGAGCTCCTCGTCGATGGCGCATTTGTCCGCGATGAGGGCAACCTCCTGGGCCAGGCGGGCGGGCTCGATGGCCTCCACCTGCATCTTCGCCAGGCGCTCCTGCAGCTTCACGCGGTACTCGCCCACCACATTGGACGCGTAGCCGATGATCTTTTCGCGCAGGGCCGCCGCCGCATCCAGGTGGGCGGACAGGTCAGCGCGGAGGTTTTCGCCCTCCCGCAGGCGCATGTCGTCCAGCGCGGCGATCGCGCCGGCCATGGCCTCCTGGCACAGGGCGGACACGGCTTCCTCGTCCATGGCGGCTTCGGTCACGGTGGTCACGCCCTCCATGGCCATGAGCTTTGTGACGGTCAGGTCGTTGACCGCGCCGGTGGCCTCGGCGATCACGCGGGCCGCCTCCACATAGGCCGCAGCCAGCGCCGCGTCGGTCTCCACCTGACGGGTCGCGCCCTCGGTCTGCCGGACGGTCAGGTACACGTCCACATGACCGCGCACCAGGGCCGCCAGTGCCTTGCGCACGCCGTCCTCCAGGAAGGAAAGGCTGCGCGGCAGGCGGCAGGAAATGTCAAGATAGCGGTGATTGACCGCCCGCAGCTCCGCCGTGACCTCCCACGGTGCGCGCTGCAGCTGGCACTTGCCGTAGCCAGTCATGCTCCGCATGGTTGTTGCCTCCTTTTCAGAGAGGATGATAGTCCTCCCTGAGTATATCATTATAGCACGGGAAAAGCGCGTTTGCAAGGGTTTCCCGGCAGGAATTCCGCCAACGGCAGCGAAATAGTTCCACACAAAACGATCCCGGAAGGAGGCCCCTGCCATGCCCGGCCTGTACCTGTCCACAGCCCCTGCAGAAGAAGCCCGCCTTGCCGCGCTCCTGCACGATTTTGACCTGCCCCTTGCCGGCTTCACTCCGGAGCCCTCCGCCATTTCACCCGACCTCCCCCGCGCGGCTTTCCTGCGGGCGGCGTCTGTCGCAGCGCTTTTGGGGCAGCCTTTGCCCTCCGGGCCGCTGAGCGCGCTGCTCCGGCGCGATGATCCCCTGCCCGCGAACGTCCTGCGGCGGCATGTGCTGCTCCGGCTGTCGCTCCTGCCGTACCTGCGAACCGCCCACGCAGCCTTGCAGGCAGAGGGCTTCTGGCTCGTGGGGGACGCACTGCTTCTCGCACCCGTATCCACCGACGACACGGTGGACATCCCCCTGCCTTCCGGCACGTGGACAGAGCTGAACGGCACGACCCATACCGGGCGACTCCGCTGCATGCGCGGCTATAACGAAACGCCGCTGCTGGTGCGGGAGAACGCCCTCCTGCCCGTCAGCATGAACGGCGCAAGCCTTGCGCAGTCCTCCGAAAACGACGCCGATCGCCTGACCCTGCACTGGTTCCAGCCGGGCAGCGAAGCCTCCTGCGGCCTGGCGGACGGCACGCGATACCACGTACAGCGCACAAGCGGGCAGATCTGCCTCCATGCGGACAGGCCCTGCCATCTCATTCTGCATGAGGACGGCAGAGAAACGCTGCTGCAGTAACAATCTGCTTGACATTTCGCCCCGTTTCGGGTTATCATAATCAGGCGAGGTGGCAAGGCGATCGCGTGTCCTTCGTGGCATGAGGAAAGTCCGAGCACCATAGGGCAGGATGCCTGCTAACGGCAGGTGGAGGCGACTCCAAGGAGAGTGCAACAGAAATAAACCGCAGCTGGGTGAATCCATCCGTCATCCGTGCCACACGGATGGAAAGTGGTTCCCCCGGTCTGTAAGGATGGAAAGGCGAGGTAAGAGCTCACCCGCGGCCTGGCGACTTGTCCGCGCTGTAAACCCCATCTGGTGCAAGATACGTATGAGGACATATGCGGCTGCCCGTCGCGTCCCCGGTATCGCTCGAGCCCGCGCGGCAACGCCGGGCCTGGATAGATGATCGACCCTCGACAGAACTCGGCTTACTGTCACGCTCGCACCGGGTCTTCGGACCCTTTTTCTTTTACCGCTGAACGGAGGTTTTCCGCATGAAGCAAATGTTCCGCCTTTTCGCGCTGACGCTGGCGATGGTGCTTTTGACCACCGCCGCTTTCGCGTACCCACCAGGCTTCCTGGTCTACCACGGCGACCGCGAGGTCAACAAAATCGCCATCACCGTGGACGACTGCTATGACGCGAACGTCCTGCGCATGATGCACGAGCTGTGCGTGGAATATGACTTCCCCATCACCTGGTTCGTGCTGGGTACGCAGATCCGCGATGAGGACAAGGAGCTTTGGGAGGCCATCATCGCCCACGGAAGCGAGATCGGCAACCACACCTGGAAGCACCCCTACCTGACCCGCATCAAGATCCACAACGCCCGCAACCAGATCCTCCTCACCCAGGAGCGGCTGGACGAGCTGCTGGGCTATCACTACCCGCTGCGCCTGCTGCGCCCGCCCTTTGGCTACTACCAGGAGAACGGCGTGAACCTGCTGCCCATGTTCTACGAATACGGCGTAGAAAAGACCGTGATGTGGGACGTGAGCTACACCGACCCGCAGGTAGCCTTTGACGCAACGCAGAACGGCTCCATCCTCCTCTTCCACACCAACTATGAGGACCTCAACTGCCTGAAGGAGCTGATCCCGATGCTGCTGGAGGAGGGCTATGAGCTGGTGACGGTTTCCGACCTGCTGGGTATGGAGCCCCTGGAAATCGGCGGCGAGAAGTACGTTTTTCCTTACAGATAAACAGCGATCCGGCAGAAACTTGTAAATTCTGCCGGTTTTTTTGTACGTCTATTGACCGCCCTCACCGCCGGTGCTATCATGAAAGAAAACGCATTTCACCGCTATGCTTCCCCCGCCGACCCGTCTGTAAAGGAGAAGCCTGCTTGATCAATTTCACCCACGAGATCCCATGCCCCGATGACCGTGCCATGCGCAAGTTCTTCTGGCACAGCCCGTTCCACGACGCCCGCATCCTGTCCCTGCAGTATGACGGGGCGGATCGCAGCAGCATCATACTGCGTATCGATGGCGGCGGCTACGACGTCCGCCGTGGCGTGTACCATCTGCGTTTCCACGGCGTACAGCACTTCTGCCACGTCGCCGAGCACCCGGCCTCCGACCGCATCTACGCCACTTACTTCCTGGACAGCGCCGCGGTCCAC
>JBGVOA010000504.1:0-3358 GCA_045126095.1 Christensenellales bacterium
GGACGCGGCGCAGCCGCGTTGGGGGTGCAGGGGGACGGAGTCCCCCGCTGGGGGTAAAGGGGCAAAGCCCCTTGAGCCGGGCAAAAGTCAACTCCAAGGCGCGGCTCGCCCTCCGCGAGTCGTGCCCGCGCGATGCGCCCGTTGCGCATCGTGCGCCGCTCAACCAGGCCAATCCCTCCATGCGCGCGAATCCCTCAAAGGCACCCAAAACAAAAAATCGCAAAATGGGTTTCGAAAGGGCCGAACGGCCCTTCGCAGGGTGCAGGGCATTGTGCAGTTGCGGGTCCCCAGTGGGGACTTCGCCGAAGGCGAAAGCAACAAGCAATGTTGGGTGAGTCCCTGCCCGCCGGAGGCACCCTTCGTTACAGAGCCACTTCCAGCTTCACGGCGCGGCCGATGAAGGTGCACTCGTTGATTTGGGCGGTGAGGGCGTCGTACTCGCGGTCGAAGGACTGGAGGATGACGGTGAAGTCGGCGAGCTTCTTGACCTTGCGGAGGAAGCGGTGGGAGTTGTATTCCACGAGCATGACGGCGCCGTCGATGGGGGAGTGGGCGGGGACGATGAGGGCGAGGTCGCCCTGGTGGATGCGGAAGCCGCGCATGGAATCGTCCGGCGCCATGAAGTAGAAGACCTTATCGGGGGCGGCGCCCTCGATGCGTCCGCCGGTGATGGGCAGGAGGCGGTGGTCAACGGGCTTCATGACGGCGTTCATGACGGGCACGCGCTTGAGGACGCTGGTGAGGGCGTCGAGCCAGACGGAGCCGGACACGCCCTTCTCCTCCTCTGAGCCGGAGGAAACAGAGGCCACGACCTCCTCCTTGGGCTGGGGCGCGGGCTTCTGCTTCGGGCGCTCGACCACGGTCTTGGCCGTGGGGGACGCCATCGCGGCCAGGTCCACCGTGGCGGCGATGTCATCCAGGGTGAAGTCTGCCTCGGTCTGCTCGCGCAGGCCGATCTTGCGCAGGATGCGCCGTGCCTGGTCGTCCGCGATAATCTTCGTGCCGTTCTCCACGGCGATGAGGTAGCTTTCTGCAAGGCCGCACTTCTTTGCCACCTGCTTGGGGGTCAGCTTTGCGCGCAGGCGCTCCGTGCGGATCAGGTCTCCGAGTCTGCTCATAAGTTTCCTCCGGAAACAATTCGGAATTCAGGATTCGGAATTCGGAATTGGATTTGTGGCACTATTGTACCGCACTTTTCCGCCGGATGCAAGGGGGAGGCGCCGTTGTTCGCCTGAGAGGAACATTTTTCCCATTTTGGACATTGACAGCTGTATACACAGGTGCTATAATGACCACCCAACTGCATCAGAAATTACGACATCTACCGTTGAAATAAGCCTTTGCGGCCTGTGTAGCGCTGTCTGAACTGCGGGAAAGCCATCCGCATTCAGATGGCGCTGTTTTTGCGTTCCTGCTTTTCCGATGCGCAGTACACGCCATACGAAGGAGGTAAGAATATGGCATTCATCGAAGCTGAGAAGCTCAGCAAGGTCTATGTGCGCCACAGCGCGCCGAAGACGGGCGGGATTTCCCGCCTGTGGAAGCGGGAAAAGCAGGAGATCCCTGCGCTGACGGATGCGTCCTTCTCAATCGAAAAGGGCGAGCTGGTCGGCCTCATCGGCCCCAACGGCGCGGGCAAATCCACCACGGTCAAGCTGCTCACGGGCATTCTCACGCCCACCGGCGGCACCTGCACGGTGGACGGTCGCACGCCCTGGGCGGACCGTCAGGCGCATGTGAAGGGCCTGGGCGCGGTGTTCGGCCAGCGGACGCAGCTGTGGTGGGATGTGCCGATCCGCGATTCGTTCCTGCTGCTGCGGGATATCTACGCGCTGGACAAGGCGAAGTGGCAGACGCGCTTGGACGAAATGGTGGACGCGCTGGAGCTGGGCGAGTTCATGAACGCACCGCTGCGCCAGCTGTCCCTGGGGCAGAGGATGCGCGCGGAACTTTGCGGTTCGCTCCTGCATGAGCCTGCGCTGCTGTTTCTGGATGAACCCACCATTGGCCTGGATGCGGTGAGCAAGCTGAAGCTGCGCGCGTTCCTGAAGGAGGAAAACCGCCAGCGGGGCACCACCATCCTCCTGACCACCCATGACATGGAGGACATGCTGGCCCTGTGCAGCCGCGTGATGGTGCTGGGCCATGGCCGCCTGCTCTACGACGGAGCGCTGGACGCCCTTTTGCAGCGCTACGACACGGTGCATACCCTGCGCGTCACCTACGACGGCGGGGCGGACATGAGCGGCGTCCCGGCGGATATCACCCGGGACGGCGACGCCTTCATCCTCACCTACGAGCCTGCGAAGCTGCCCACCAGCGAGCTTCTGCCGAAGGTGCTCGCGGCGGGCCGTGTGCGCGAAATGACGCTCAAGGAGCAGAATGTGGACGAGCTGATCGCCCGCATGTACAGGGAGATGGCGCTATGAGGAAGCTGCTTGAAGCGTGGCGGCCCTACATGACCGTCTTCCGTCTCCGCGCACTGCAGGAGACGCAGTACCGAGCCGCAGCCCTGGGCGGCCTGGTGACGCAGGTTTTCTTCGGGCTGGTGTATATCTTCCTGTACACCGTGCTCTACGCGGGCAGCGATCCGCAGGCGCTGGCGGATACGATCACCTATGTGTGGATCCAGCAGATGTTCTTCCGCATGATGTTCTCCACGGACGGGGAGCTGACGAACCTGATCATGAACGGCGGCGTGGCTTACATGCTGGTGCGCCCGCTGGATCAGCACCGGTTCTGGGTGTGCCGGGATGTGGGCGGACGGCTGGTGGGCGCGGGGATGCGTCTGCTGCCGATGCTGGCGGTGCAGCTGCTGCTCCCGGCGTCGATGCGGCTTTCCCTGCCGGAAAACCCGCTGGCGCTTACGCAGTTCCTGCTGTCGGTGGGGCTGGGCGCGGTGTGCCTGTGCGAATTGGTGGCGATCATCGACGCCATCAACATGAAGACCCTCGACCGGCGCGGCATTTCCGCCATCCTCAACCTGACGATGATGACCTTCTCGGGCAATGTGATCCCGCTGACGCTCTTCCCTGATGGGCTGCAGGCGCTGATCCGCTACCAGCCCTTCGCCCAGGCGCTGGATGCCCCTATCCGCATGTACCAACACGCCGCGAGCCTGCCGGAATGGGCGCTCAACGTGGGCGTTCAAATTGCGTGGATATTCATCCTGCGGGCCATCGGCCGCGCCATGTGGCGAAGACAGCTGAACAACATGATCGTGCAGGGAGGTTGACGGAGGATGCGATACGTTTTTCATTCGGTGCGGATGCTGATGAAATCCGCCATGCAGTACCGCTCCAGCCTCCTGATGCAGGTGATTGCGCAGTTCGTGATGACCGGCGGAGAGCTGCTGGCC
>JBGVOA010000505.1:0-5261 GCA_045126095.1 Christensenellales bacterium
CTTTCGATTTTTTCCGGAAAAGCTTGACAAAAAACGCCGCGAAAAGGTATAATATATCAATCATGTCACGGAAGGATGATTTCCATGTTTGAAAATACCCTGCGCGATGCTGCCGGTAAGCTCCGCCTTGCAGCGAAGATCGTGCTTGTTCTGGGCCTGGTGGTGGCTGTTGCCATGATCGCGATGGCGGGCGTGCGCGTTGCCATGATGCACCAGGATGTGGCGGAAGTAAATGCCCTGGCGGCTGAGCATCCTGAGTTTGCGAATGTGCTGTACAACGGTGCGGATGCCCAGGCGCTGGTGGATACCATCACCGAGCTGAAGGCGATGAAGGATGTTGGTACGAAGCTGGAGCAGAACCAGATCCTCCGTGCGGATGTGCTGTCGGCGCTGCAGGTGATCGAAGCGCTGCCCAATGTGCAGGTGATCGCGCCCACCGCGGCCCCGAGCGCCGCAAAGGCGGCTCCCACGGCTACGCCCGCTGCGGAAATGCCCGAAGCCGAGAATGCGCAGACCAGCGCACCCGCTCCCACGGCGGCCCCTGTCGGTACGCCTGTGCCAGCGATGATCGTCAATCCCGCCTATAAGCATGTTATGGAGCTCAATTCCGATGCGGTGGCCTTTGCTGCGTCCAGCGCGGTTGCGGGCGACAATGGGGAGCTTACCTCCTGGTCTGTCAAGGAAATGCTCAAGAGCGTTGTGAAGGCCGTGCTGGCGCTGCTGCTCAGCTGGGTGCTGGCGCTGTACGTTTACGCCTGGCAGGCTCCCATGCAGCGCGTTTCTGAAAAGGGCGTGTTTGAAAAGCTGCTGGGTAACTGCGGCGGCAAGCTGCAGAAGCTCGCTCGTGTGGAGCTGCTGCTGAGCGTCCTCGGCGGTGTTGTGACGGCAATCGTTGTGCTGGTCAACACCCTGGGCGCCCTGGGCGTGCTGTTTGCGGTGCTGGTGGGCGTGCTGGCTGGCGTTGCCTTTGGCATTGCCGGCTGGTTCGTGGCCGTGTGCACGCAGAATTGGGGCGAGGCCGCTTCCTTCTGGCAGGATGCTTACAGCCGCAAGATCCTCCCCGGTGAGTTCATGGAGGAAAACAAGTAAACAGAAATGGGTCTGCCGGTGCGCTGCATCGGCAGGCTCTTTCTTTTGCCCGGGGCAGGAAGGAAAACAGAGAAAAGACAGGAATTAGCCGTTTTACACCTTGACAGATGGCGTGTAACCCGATAAAATATGACTCATTCCCGCTGAAACCGGCAGGTCGCAACCAAACCTGCGGGGGGAGGGAACTCCGGAGAATCTCACGTCAGGTGAGTGCCGAAGGGGCAAGGCTGGCGGACATGTCGGCTGAATCTCTCAGGCAAAAGGACGGAGCAGGCGAATCATTTACCATCGCGTATGTGTGTCTGCATCGATCCCCCGGAGCTGCCCGAAAATCGGGCGGCTGATTTTTTTTTCTTACGAAAGGGGACGTAACCATGGAACAATTCTTTGCTGCCCTGAAGTCGGGCAATGACGTCGTCAACACCTTCGTCTGGACGACGCTGGGCCTGGTGCTGCTGCTGGCCACCGGCCTGCTGACCACCATCATCACCAAATGCTTCCAGGTGAGCCACTTCGGCCTGTGGTGGAAGAACACCATCGGCAGCCTGTTCAACAAGGATGTTATCAAGCACGACCAGTCCGGCAAGGCCATCTCGCCCTTCCAGGCGCTGTGCACGGCCCTGGCGGCTACCATCGGCGTGGGCAACATTGCCGGTGTGGCGGCGGCCATCTGCACGGGCGGCCCCGGTGCGGTGTTCTGGATGTGGGTTGCGGCCTTCCTGGGCATGATGACCAACTACTCCGAGAACGTGCTGGGCATTTACTACCGCCGCCGCAATGAAAAGGGCGAGTGGTCCGGCGGCGCGATGTACTACCTGCGCGACGGCCTGGGCGCCAAGAAGGGCTTCAAGCAGATCGGCAAGGTGCTGGCGGTGCTCTTCAGCATCTTCACCCTGCTGGCCTCCTTCGGCATCGGCGCGATGGGCCAGGTCAACAAGATCGTTGTGAACCTTGTGGATAACTTCCACATTCCCGCGCTGGAGAGCGTTCAGCTCTACGAGGGCGTGTCCCTCTACTCCCTCCTCATCGGCCTGGCGCTGGTGGCGCTGGCGGCGGCCATCACCCTGGGCGGCCTGAAGCGTGTGGCCAACTTCGCTGAGAAGGTCGTGCCCTTCATGGTGGTGCTGTTCATGGTGGGCTCCATCACCATCGTCGCCATCAACTGGCAGAACATCCTGCCCGCCTTCAAGGCCATCTTCACCCTGGCCTTCACCCCCTCCGCGGCCATCGGCGGCGCGGCTGGCGCGGCGATCAAGAAGTGCATGGAGCAGGGCTTCAAGCGCGGCGTGTTCTCCAATGAGGCTGGCCTGGGTTCCTCCGTCTTGGTGCACTCCAACTCCAACATCAAGGAGCCCGTCAAGCAGGGCATGTGGGGAATCTTCGAGGTCTTTGCGGACACGATGATCGTCTGCACGCTGACCGCTCTGGTCGTGCTGACCTCCGGCCTGGTGTACAACTTCGCTGACGGAACGATGGTGGCCAACGTCAACGACGCGACCGTCGTGGCCTCTGCCTTCAGCGGCGTCTTTGGCAGCTGGGGCGGCAAGTTCGTGGCCATCGCCATCCTTCTCTTCGCCTTCACCACCGTGCTGGGCTGGAACCACTACGGCACCAAGGCCTGGGAGTACCTCTTCGGCGTGAAGACCACCAAGGTCTACAAGGTCATCCACCTGGTGATGATCCTCTTCGGCGCGCTGCTGACCTCCTCCCTGGCCTGGGACATCTCCGACACCTTCAACGGCCTGATGATGATCCCCAACCTGATCGGCGTGATCGCGCTGTCCGGCCTGGTGATGAAGATTACGAAGAACTACCTCGACCGCCAGAAGGGTAAGGACGTCAAGCCCATGCTGAGCGTGTTCCAGAAGCAGGACGAGCAGGACTGATCAACCAATCAAGGGCGTTCCGGAAAAGCCGGAACGCCCTTTTCTGTGCAGATTTCAGGCCCTGCCGGGTGCAAAACGCCGACAGGGCCCTCGGTGGTGATATCAGGCGATTGCCGAGGGAGGCTTACTGATTGGCCATGCCGCGCTCGGCCTGCTCGATCAGGCGCTTCCTACTGTAACCAGCAGAACTGCTTTTCTTTCGCCCCCTCGGATGGGCAGCAGAGGTCAGTTCTTCGGCAAGGGTCGTGCCGTCAGCGAGGCGGAAGTCCAGCTGGATTACATCGCCCATGGTGGTTACGTCGATGCGGCTGATGACGGCGTCCACCAGCGCAGGAGTGATGTCCTCTGGGGTGGTCAAGCTGTCAAAGGAGTTGAAGGCCGCCTGAATGGTTTGTAGCCGCTTCTGGATGTCGAGGGTCTTGTCCTGTTTCTCCTGTAGGGAGGTCAGAAGTGCCTTCTGCTGTTCCAGCTGTCGACCGGTTTCCTTTACCATGCCTGCGAAGTCCTCGTCAGTGAGGTGACCGGCCACGTTCAGGTCGAGCAGCTTTTCCCGGCGCGCTTTCAGTTTGTCGATGGTTTCCTGCACCTTCTCCATGTCCTTGGCGATGGAGGTCTTCGGCTGCAGCTGTTCCAGCGTTTGCAGGATTCGCTGGGCCATGTCCTCCCGGGACTGCTGGAAGCCCTTGAACAGGGTGAACAGCACGTCCTTCATTTCAGATTCCCAGATATACCGCGAGGGGCAGGTGTGCGTCCCTCGTTTTTTCTTACCGCTGCACACCCAGGAGCTGTTGGGAGCTTTGCTGTGATAGGCGGTAGAGGTCTGCCGGTGGTAGAGTGCGCCGCAGTGGGTGCAGTGCATCTTGCAGGAGAGAAGATTAGCGTGGGTGTACTGGCCGCGATGGCTCTTTACGTCTGCGCTGCGCTTGGCGAGGATGTCGTTAGCCTTCTGCCACGTTTCCTCGCTGACGAGGGCTGGAATGTTCTCATCCGGGTACATGATCCACTCTTCCTCCGGCAGCTTAATCTGCCGCTGATCGAAGGGATCGGCCACGGTGGTCTTGCCGCCGCAGAACCAGCCCTTGTACTTGGGGTTGCGGATCACCTGCGCCATGGCGGCGTGATTGATGCGCCCGCCTTGGGTATTGCGGTAACCCTTTTCGTAGAACAGCTTTTCCAGCGCATTCAGGCTGAAATTGCCCGTGGCGAAGGTTTCAAACAGGTCGCGGACAAAAACCGCTTCCTGCTCGTTGATGACCAGCCGCTTGTCAACATAATCATACCCATAAATGCGGCTGTTGCCGAAAACGCGGCCCTTCTTGATAGCCTCGCGGCTGCCGAATTTCACGCGGGAGGAGATCTTGCGGCTTTCATCCTGCGCAATACCGGACATGATAGTCAGTCGCAGTTCGCTGTCCGGATCGAGGGTGTTGATGCCGTCGTTCATGAAGAAAACGCCCACGTTCCAGCGCAGCAGGTCGCGGGTGTAGGTGAGGGAGTCCACCGTGTTGCGGGCAAAACGGCTGACTTCCTTGGTGAGGATCAGGTCGAAGCGGCCTTCTTTGCCATGCTGGATCATCTCCAGAAAATGCTCGCGCTTGCTGACGCTGGTGCCGGTGATGCCTTCATCGATATAGCCGGGGACGAACGTCCAGCGCTTTACACCCTTGATTTTTTCGGTAAAATATGCCTCCTGGTTTTCAAGGGAGTTGAGCTGTTCATCCTTGTCGGTGGACACTCGGGCGTAAAAGGTTACCCGAAGGGGTAAGTCATATATGGAACAGGTTTTCAACTGCTCGCGGATGAGTCTGGCTTCCATAAGGTCTCCTTTCAAAACCGGTGTCCGGAACATTCTCTGGACACCGGCAGTTGGATGGGTGTGTAATTATTATATCTGGTAACATGGGTATCGTCAACATAACTGGACAGGTTTTACATTTGTATGTTTTTCCTTCGCGTCGTAGTCGAGCTGGTTGGCTGTCAGGAGCGCCTGATACTCTCGCTGATTGATGTATCCCTCGCGCAGCAAACGGTTGGCGTAGTAGCGGAAGTAGAATTCATCAATACTGGTCATTCTTCCCTCCAGATGGATATTGATCAATGGCTATTTTCCTCATTTCATGGGTTCGTTATTCTGGTGGGTGGGGGAGGTATAGTGCTGCTTGATTTCCGGCGGGATCCTATCCAGCAGTGCCACGGCCTGTTTGTACTCACCCTTGAGTTTAGCCTGTTCCTGATTTTCATGAATGGTGCCACGCTTGGCTGCATCCAACTCCCTGGTCAGCTGCT
>JBGVOA010000506.1:0-15566 GCA_045126095.1 Christensenellales bacterium
CGGCCTTGCGCTGCATCTCCGGAAAGTAAGAAAGGATGAAAACGATGAAGAAGCTGCTTGCAACCCTGTTGGCGCTGCTGATGTGCGCGGGCTGCCTTGCCGGTCTGGCGGAAGCCGCGCTGGATCCGGCCCTTGTGCCCTTTGTAGGCGTGTGGGAGCTGGAGCACCTGGAAATGGGGGGCGAGTCCCTCCCGGCCTCCCTGCTGGGCGAGTGCACCTTTGTGATCGAGGCGGACGGCCATGGCGTGATGACTATCGAGGACGACGTGATCCCCTTCCACATGGAAATGACGGATGGGCAGGCGACCTGGGTGGATGAATACGGCGTGGCCGACCTGGCGTACTTCAACGAGGCAGGCCAGGCGGTCTTCGAACTGGCGGACGAGGATGGCGTGCTCCTGCTGGTGGCCGGCCCTGTGCTGACCGAGGAGACGGCTGCGGTGGAAGCGCCTGTCGAGGAGGAGGCAGCTGTTCCTGCGGCGGCGACTGCCGACAATGCCTTCCTGGGCCAGTGGAAGGGCGTGAGCGTCAGCCTGATGGGCATGGAGTTCGGCCTGGACGCCCTCGGCATGGGCGAGGTGCTCCTGACCGTCGATGCGACTACGGCCACCATCACGATGGACGGTGTGGACAGCCCTGCCCCCGTCACCTTCGAGGGCGACCGCGCGGTGGTTACCGACGCCGGCGAGGAAGTCATCCTGACCATCGAGGAAGGCGACCTGCTGATGACCATGTCCTCCCAGGGCCTGACGATGACCATCTGCATGGAGCGCGTGGGCGGTGCTGCGGCGCCTGCTGTGGAGGAGGCTCCTGTGGTGGCGCCTGCTGTGTCCGGCAACCCCTATGACGGCATGTGGATCACCGTGAACGTGAGCCTGATGGGCATGGACTTTGCCCCTGAGCAGGTGAGCGACGAGCCCATCACCCTGGAGGTGACGGGCGAAACGGCCGTGCTGGCCATCGCGGGCATGAGCGGCGAGTGCACCATGCGCTACGAGGCGGATCGTGCCGTCCTCAACGACGGCTACACCGATGCGCCCATGGTCCTCAATGAGCTGGGCCAGCTGGTGGTCGAAATGGAGAGCCAGGGCATCACCATGTCCCTGACGATGGAGCGCGTGAGCGTAGTCGAGGAGGCTCCGGAGACTGAGGGCATCAGCACCGAGCCTGCGCAGATGGCTGTGTGCTCCATCTGTGGCGGCGAGAGCGACGCGGCGGGCATGCACGCCTTTGGCGAAATGCTGCTCTGCCCCGACTGCTATGCGCAGTTCTTCAACTGATCGGATATGAGTGGGAGGCTCTGCCGGGTGCGGCGGGGCCTCCTTTTTTTGCGGATGGCTTCCCCGCAGGCGGAAAGGTCGGAAATCCCATGGGGGAAAATCGCGTGGGGTCTTGACACCCCTGGCTGAATCCGCTATGATACTTCTTTGGTATTCTTGTCAATCACCCCGGAAGGAAGGTATTCCCATGCAGAAGGAACGCAGCCGCATGCTGGGCGAAATGCCCATGCACAGGCTTGTGCCCACGGTGTCCGTGCCCATCATGATCTCCATGCTGGTGCAGGCGCTTTACAATATTGTCGATAGCTTCTTTGTGGCTCAGTATTCCCAGACCGCCCTGAGCGCGGTCAACCTGGCCTACCCCCTGCAGATGCTGATGATCGCTCTGTCCACCGGCATGGGCACGGGCGTGAACAGCGTCATCAGCCGCCGCCTGGGCGAAAAGAATGGCCCGGAGGCCCGTCGCGCCGCGATGAACGGCCTGTTTGTGGAGGGCTGCGGGTGGCTGCTGTTTGTGGTGGTGGGCCTGTTCTTTGCGGCCCCCTTCCTGCGGCTCTTTTCCAGGGACGCGGAGCTCATCCGCCAGGGCACGGTGTACCTGACCATTGTGTGCACCTGCTCCTTCGGCCTCTTCGGCGCCATCACCATGGAGCGCATGCTCCAGGCATCCGGCAACACGAAGGCCTCCATGGTGACCCAGCTGGCGGGCGCGGTGACCAACATCGTACTGGACCCGGTGTTCATCTTCCTGTTTGACATGGGCGTGGCGGGCGCGGCCATCGCCACGGTCATTGGCCAGGTTGCCTCCATGGCGCTGGGCTTCTACCTCAACCAGACCCGCAATGTGGAGCTGCGCCTGGCGTGGAACCACTTCCGCCCGGATGGGACGATCATCCGCAGCATCTTCGTCGTGGGCTTCCCGGCCACGGTGGCCCAGGCCATTTCCTCCGTGCTCAACGGTGCGATGAACGCGCTGATGATGTCCTTCTCCCAGGCGGCGATGAACGTGCTGGGCGTGTACTTCAAGCTGCAGAGCTTCATCTTTATGCCCGTGTTCGGCCTGACAAACGGCATGGTGCCCATCGTGGGCTACAACTACGGCGCGCGCAGCCGCCAGCGCGTGTATGAATGCGTCAAGGTCTCCCTCGCCTGGGCGATGACGATCATGTTCCTGGGCATGGTGCTGTTCCTGGCTGCGCCGGAGTTCCTGATGGGCCTGTTTGACAGCAGCGGCAACGCTCTCATCGCCATGGGCGACGCGGCGCTCCACACCCCGGCGGACAAGCTGGCGGGCCTCCTGCTCCCGGGGAGCCCGGCGGGGATCGCCCTGCCCGGCATGGCCCTGACGCAGGAGATGTCCGACCTTGTGCGCGAGGCGGGCTATGGCACGATGGTGCAGATCGGCGCGACGGCCCTGCGCATCATTTCCAGCCACTTCCTCCTGGCTGCGGCGGGCATCACCCTTTCCACCGTGTTCCAGGCGGTGGGCAAGGGCACCTACAGCCTCATCATGAGCCTGTGCCGTCAGCTGGTGGTGCTGCTGCCTGCGGCGTGGCTGCTGTCGATGATCAGCCTGGACGCCATCTGGTGGTCCTTCCTGATCGCCGAGACGGCGTCGCTGACGATCTGCCTGATCCTCTTCGTCCGCTGCGACCGGCGGCTGCTGCGTCCGCTGGACGATGCGATAACGGAATAATGCTCAATGCCCGGAGACGCGCGTCCCCGGGCTTTTCGTCAGCCGAAAAAGCTTTCTTGCCGTTTTCTCACAAAGGCTTAACCCAAACCGCCTTCCTGGGCGGGGACGGATGTGGTATTCTCATCATGCAGCGGACGTGCTGCCGGATATTACGATGAGAAAAGAGGACGAAACGATGAAGCGCAAGAATCTTCTGATCCTGCTGGTTCTGGTGCTGCTGGTGGTGCTGTACGGCTGCCGGGAGGGCGTGGGCAAGTACACCTATGGCGACAGCCGCCGCTACACCGCCGGAGCTGGGGAGATCGACGGCCGGGTGGATGCCGTGGATATCAGCTGGATCGACGGCAGCGTGCGCATCGCCTGCCATAACGGGGACGAGGTGATCCTGCGGGAGGAGGCGGACAGCCGCCTGAGCGGGGCCAAGGAGCTGCGCTGGTGGCTGGATGGCCGCACGCTCCGGGTGAAGTACGCCGAATCCGGCTTCCGCACCGGCAAGGGGCTGGACAAGGAGCTGACCGTGCTGCTGCCGGAGACGCTGCTGGAGGAGCTGACCGTCAGCGTTGTGTCCGCCGAGGTGGAGGTGGAGGACGTGGCGGCGGACCGGGTGGAATTCACGAGCGTCTCCGGCCATGTGCAGGCCGATCTGCGTCGCGCCTCGCAGGTGAAGGCGGACAGCGTCAGCGGCCGGGTGAACCTGTGCTTTGGCAGCGCGCCGGAGGCGATCGATGTGGACTCCGTCAGCGGCGACGTGACCCTGGCCCTGCCCCGGAGCAGCGGCTTCACCGCCGGGGTGGACAGCGTCAGCGGCAGTGTGCGCGGCGATTTCCCTATGGAGAGCCTGGGCAAGGGGCGCTATGTGGGCGGCAACGGCGAATGCGATATCGATGTGGATACGGTCAGCGGCAGCGTCCGCTTTGACACGGCGGAATAAATCAAAAAGGCAGCACCTCCGATCCGGAGGCGCTGCTTTTGCGTTACGAAAGGGAAATGAGCTCCACCTCGCCGCGCTGGGTGACGGGGTGCTTCCTGGTCCAGCAGGCGAGGGCGGCGCGCCCGTCGGAGAGCAGGGCCACGCGGGGGCGGCGGGCGTCGGGGCGCGTTTCGCGCACGGCCCGGGCTGCGGCCTTCAGGGCGGATGCGTCCGCCGATTGCAGCACGGGAGGCAGGTAGCCCGTGTTGTCCGTGGCGAGGCGGTCGAGGATCATCGCATCCGTCAGCCGGTTTTGCGCAACGCCCAGGGACATAAGCGTTTCGTGCACCATGGCGGTCAGCGCATCCAGGCTCCAGCGGCCCTGCTTTGCCGCCATCCTTTCGCCCAGCAGCAGGTAGAGGTCGAAGGGGCGCATGCCGGTTGTGTCCAGCGCGAGGGTCTCTGCCAGGGTGAAGCGGCTGCTGTTGTGGATGCGCTCCACGGCCTCGGCGGCGGCATGGAGGCGGCGCAGCTCCGGGTAGGTGAGCCACGGGGTGGAGAGCACCTCGTAGGGCGGGTCGGGGGAGTAGCGCTGGCCCCAGTCCGCCTCCCGGAGGCGGCTGCCGTGGATCAGCTTGAGGAAGCCCAGCTGCAGCTGGTGCGGGCGCAGCTGGAAGGCGCAGTCGAAGCTCTGGCCGAAGGTGGTAAAGTCCTCCAGGGGCAGCCCGGCGATCAGGTCAATGTGCAGGTGGACGTTGCCGGGGGCGATGATGCTCGTGAGCCGGTCGACCAGCAGGCGCATGTCGGTGTGGCGATCGCAGGCGGCCAGGGTGGGCGCGTGGAAGGACTGAAGCCCTGCCTCCATCTGGAACAGGCCCGCAGGCGCGGTGGCCAGCAGGTCAAGGGTCTCGTCGTCGAAAAGGTCGGCCGCGACCTCGAAGTGATAGCACACATCGCCGATTTCGCCCCGCTGCTTCGCGCCGATCAGCCCGGCCAAAAGGAATTTCGTGCGTGCCCGGTGGCAGTTGAAGGTACGGTCGATGAGCTTGATTGTTTCGGCGCCGCTCTGTCCCAAACGGATCAGCAGCCCGAGGGCCTCCTCCTGGGGCATGAACTGCACGGTGCGGCTGCACTCGCTGCCGCTGAGACAGAAGGCGCAGCTGAACGGGCAGCCCCGCGAGGTTTCCACATAGGCCATGCGGCCCTTGAGGGCAAGCTGCCAGTCCCCGTCGTAGAGGTCGGCGCGGGGCGCAGGGGCGGGCGCGGGGGCGGACAGGCGCAGTCCGTCCGCCGTGCGGGCGCACAGGCCGGGCACGTCCGCCGGGTCGGCGTCCGTCAGCAGGCAGCGCAGGAGCGCCGGGAGGCTTTCCTCGCCTGCGCCGCGCAGGAGGTAGTCCGCGGGCATGTCCGCCAGCGTTTCCTGCACGGAGAAGGTGGCCTCCGGGCCGCCCACGATGACGGTCACCTCAGGCCGGAGCGCCTTCAACCGCCGGATGAGCGAAGCGGCGCAGGCGCGGTTCCAGATGTACAGGCACACGCCCACCACGTCCGGCTCCGTGGCCATCAGCCGGGCCAGGAGCTCCTCCTGCGTGTCGTTGATGTTCAGGTCGCAGATGGTGGTCTCCACCTGGGGCAGGCTTTCGTCCACCGCCTTTTTCAGGCAGAAGGGGGCCAGCGGCATGTGGATGTACTGGCTTGCAAGGGCGGTCAGGGTCAGGCGCATGGCGTGTCCTCCGTGTTTTTCTCATGAACATTCTACCACAGACGCATTAGGGTTTGCAATTCCCGCGTTTCTCCTGTATAATAAATTGAAGTATTATGCGGAAAGGGGCTCTCAGCATGAGAATCCTGACGGTTCTGCGCAAAAGCGCGCAGGTTTACCTGAAAAACTTTACCGACCTGATGGGCGCGTACCTGGTGGAGGCGCTGCTGCGGGCGATGTGCTTTGTGCCGCTGATGTTCCTGCTGCTGCCGGAAACGGCGGTCTGGGCCTTGCTGTGCGTGCCGATGTATGTGTTCATCGCCCTGCCGGCGCGGCAGAACTACGCCATCGCCATGCAGGACATGCTCTACGGCGGACGGGTGTTCAGCCCCCGGCTGATCAGCTTTGACGGCTACTGGCGCAAGCTGGGCCGCGGCCTTGCGGGCACGCTGAAGATGCTTTTGTGGATGGCGCTGCCGCTGCTGCTGGTGACGCTGCTGGTGCAGCTGTACAAGGGCGAGGGCTGGCTGTGCGCGGTGGTGCTGCGGTATCACAAGCTGATGCAGGTGGAGGGCTTCGCCTTTGCAGACCTGTTCCGCCCGATGGAGGCGGAGGCGTACACGCGGATCATTGCCGGCTGGCTGACGGATCTGGCGGCCTGGGAGCCCAAGGGCGGCGAGACGCTGCTGCCCATCATGGAGGTGCTCAGCTTCGACCTGAGCGACAAGCTGGGCAAGAACGGCTTCTTCGTCATGTCCTGGTTCGGCTCCTTCGGCCATGACACCATCAGCGGCGTGGTCAACCTGATGCTGGTGGTGGTGGCGACCTTCCTCCTGCCGGTGATCGGCTGTGCGGTGCACTGCGGCAACCGCCATGCGTCGGCCCTGGAGGACAGGAAGCTGCTGCGCGGCAAGCGCCTGAAGCTGATGGGCCTGTGGGCGCTGGGCTTCCTGGTGTTCCTGCCCTTTGCGGCAGTGGTGCTCACGACGCTGATGAGCGACCTGAAGGCCTTTGTGCTGGGCTTTGCGGAGATGTTCCTGACCAAAAACCTCTCCATTCCCGCGCTGGGTGAGAAGCTTTACATCATCCTGGCTGCCTTCGTGCTTCTGTGCGTGACGCTGGTGCCCTTCAAGCAGCTGCTGCCTGCGGTGGCGGCGCACGAGCAGATGAAGGCCGCCTATCCGCAGCTGCAGGCGAATGAGGAGAACAGCGATGCTCAGGCTTGACAGATGGCTGGTGACCCTGGGCGTGGGCAGCCGGAGCGAAATGCAGAAGCTGATCCGCAAGGGCGGCGTGAAGGTGGACGGCGCGATCGTCACCGATCCGGGCAAGCAGGTGGACGAGCGCGCGGCGCAGCTGATGGTGCAGGGCGCACCCGTTGACGGTCGCCTGACCCGCCATGTGATGCTGCACAAGCCCGCCGGGCTCCTCACCGCTGCGCGGGACAAGAAGCAGCCGACGGTGATGGATCTGCTGCCGGAAAGCTATGCCGCCATCGGGTGCATGCCCGTGGGCCGGCTGGACAAGGACACCACCGGCCTGCTGCTGCTGACCACGGACGGCGAAATGAACCACCGTCTGCTGGCTCCCGGCCGTCATGTGGACAAAACCTATCGCGCCACGGTGGATGGCACGCTGAATGAAACACATATCGCGGCCTTCGCGGCCGGAATGCACATCCCGGAGGACGGCAAGGAGCCTGCCTTCGACGCGGCTCCGGCCACGCTGACCCTGGAAAAGGCAGACACGGGCCTGCTGACCATCCATGAGGGCAAGTTCCACCAGGTCAAACGCATGTTTGCTGCCGTGGGCTGCCAGGTGACGCAGCTGCACCGGGTGCGCTTCGGCTCGCTCACGCTGGACGAAAGCCTGCCGGAGGGGCAGTGGCGCGAGCTGACGGAGGATGAGGTCGCGGCGCTGTATGTGGATGCGCAGATGGAGGCAAATCAATGAACGATCAGTATTACACCGCAGACCCGCACAGCGAGTCGAAGCCCATGCCCTGTGCCTTTCCTTATCGGGGCTACGGCCTGAACTTCATGACGGATGCGGGTGTGTTCTCCAAGGGTGAACTGGACGTGGGCACGCGCCTGCTGCTGGATGCGCTCCCTGCCCTTTCCGGCGATGTGCTGGATCTGGGATGCGGCTGGGGCGCCATCGGCGTGGCGGTGGCCAGGGCCAACAGGGAAGCCCGCGTCGTCATGGCGGACGTCAATCACCGCGCCCTTGGCCTGGCGAAGGACAACTGCGCCCGCAACGGCGTGACGGCGGAGGTCATCGAGTCCGACGGCATGGCGGTGGTCATGGGCCGCGCCTTCGATGCGGTCATCACCAACCCGCCCATCCGCGCGGGCAAGCAGGTGATCTACAAGATGTTCGCCGATGCAGCTGTCAGCCTGAAGGAGGGCGGCGCGCTGTACCTGGTCATCCGCAAGCAGCAGGGGGCGGAGAGCTGCGTGAAATACCTCAAAACCCTCTTTGACGAGGTGGAGAAGCTGGATAAGTCCGCCGGATTCTGGGTGCTGAAGGCGAGCGGGCCGAAGGAGGCAGATACGGATGAGGTTTGACAAGGAGTACTTTGACGCGGGGCTGTACCGCGTGGATACCCGGTGCGAAAAGTGGGATGGCGCGCGGGCCGAATGGGGTGATGTGCTGCCCATGTGGGTGGCAGATATGGACTTCCCCAGCCCGCCTGCGGTTCAGGAGGCGCTCCTGCGCCGCGCCGCGCACCCCACCTACGGCTATACCTGCGAAATGGAGGACGACTGGCAGGCGGTGTGCGACTTCTGGCAGCGCCGCCACGGCCTGCATGTCACCCCTGCGGACGTGATGCTGCTGCCCTGCGTGGTGACGGGCATCAAGCTGGCCATTCTGGCCCTGACCCAGCCCGGCGACGGCGTGATCATCCAGTCCCCGGTGTACGGGCCCTTCCGCTTCAGCGTGGAGGCCACCGGGCGCACGCTGATGGACGCGCCCCTGGTCCGCCGGGAGGACGGCAGCTACGACATGGATCTGGCGGCCGTTGAAGAGCGCCTGCAGCAGGGTGCGAAGCTGATGATCCTCTGCAGCCCCCACAACCCGGTGTCCCGCGCCTGGAGCCGCGAGGAGCTGACGGCCCTGGTCGAGCTGCTCAAGCGCTACCATGTGCCCCTGGCCTCGGACGAGATCCATGCGGACTTCGTCTATGCGCCGGAGACCTTCGTGCCGATCCTGTCCATCACGCGGGAGAACGTGCTGTCCTTCTGCGCGGCCAGCAAGACCTTCAACCTGGCGGGATTGCAGCAGGCGACCTGCCTCTGCCCGGACGAGGGCATCCGCAGCGCTCTCCTGGCCCAGAAAAATCGGGCCGGTGTGACCTGCGGCAATGTCTTTGCCCTGGAAGGCACCCGCGCGGCCTACAACCACGGCGACGCCTGGCTCGACGGCCTGATGGCCTACCTGGCCGGGAACCGCGATCACCTTTCCGCCCTGGTCAAGGAGCTGCTGCCCCGGGCGGTCATGACCCCTATGACGGCCACCTACCTGGCCTGGCTCGATCTGCGGGCCTACGGTCTGGACGACAAGACCCTGATGGATCGCACGGCGAAGGCTGGTGTGCTCTTCACCGGCGGCGATTTCTTCGGCGAAGGCGGCAGCGGCTTCCTGCGTGTGAACATCGGCTGCCCGCGCCATCATATCACGGAGGCCATCCATCGGCTGGCCCGGGCTCTGGAGGTGTAAAATGGCGCTGATCCAATCTGCGGGCGCGGTGCTGTACACCTTTATCGACGGCGTGCGGCACTATGTCCTCGTCCGCGAAAAGAACGGCAGCTACGGCCTGCCCAAGGGCCATGTGGAGCCCGGCGAGACCCTGCCCCAGACGGCTCTGCGCGAGGTGCGCGAGGAGACGGGCGTCAGGGCCATGCTCCACGCTTTCCGCCCTGTGACGGTGGACGAATACCCCATCGCGGGCGGCGACATCAAGCGGGTGAGCTGGTTTGTGGCCCGCTATGTGGACCAGACTCCCGTGGTTGACCGCACGCAGGTGCTGGGCGTGCTGGTGCTGCCCATCGAGGCGGCCCTGAAGACGCTCACCTACGGCAGCACGCGGGAGATCCTCCGCCAGGTGGACGAGCAGCTGGGCTGACCGGAATGAACCCCACAGCGCGCATGGCATGGACGTTTTGTCCGCCGTGCGCGCTTTTCTATTTCCCGGCGCGGCGGCATAGGCTGTGCCGGGGGTGATCGGGATGCGGCTGATGCTGCTGGTGACGATGGCGGCGCTGCTTCTGCAGCCGGAAACGGCCATGGGGGCGGTGCGCGATTCCTGCTATCTGTTTGTCACGGCGGTGATGCCGGGGCTGCTGCCTTACCTGGTGCTTTCGGCGATGCTGCTCAGCCGGGTTCGGGGGCGATCGCCCTGGCTGCTGACGCTGCTGGGCTGGTGCGGCGGTTCGCCCTCCGGGGCGCGTCTGCTGGCAATGACCTCCGGCCTGACGGGGCGTCAGCGGGCCTTCGTCAGCACGGCCACAGCCACGATGAGCCCCATGTTCCTTGTGGGTACCTGTGGGGCCTGGCTGGGCTCGGCGGGGGCGGGCTTTGTGCTGCTGGCGAGCGTGCTGGCGGGCGGCGGAATCGCAGGGCTGCTGGCGGGGGCTTGGGCCGGGCGGGCAGGGGAGGCCGCGTCCACGGCGGACGCGCTGCCGCAAACGCCCCTCGCCCTGGGTGCGGCGGTGGAGCAGGCTGCCCGCACGCTCCTGATGGTCTGCGGAACGATGGCCATGTGGCGCATGCTGGCGGAGCTGGCTGTGCGGCTGTGTCCGCCGGCATCGCTGCTGCTGACGACGCTGCTGGAGGTGACCCGCGGCGTGCAGCAGCTGACGGCGCTGCCCCTGCCCTTGGCGCTGCGCACCGCCCTGGTGGCCGGAGCGACGGCCCTTGGCGGCATGGCCATCCTGACGCAGAACCGCGCCGTCCGGGGCTCCGACGCGCCGCCCCTTGCGGTGCAGGCGTTCTGGCAGGCGGTGCATGGGGCGGCTTCCTTCCTGCTGGCGCTGGGGCTGATGCTGCTTTGGGACGCGGGAACGTAACAAATTCCGAAGCATCTTGCAAAGTAGGGGGAAAAGGGCTATAATGGATAATGGGTCTCTGTGACGAGGCTCAATGCATAAATCAGGAGATACGACGATGAATACGCAGAAAAAGGGATATGTGGCGCTGCTGGCCGGCTTCCTGGCGGCGGTGGCGGTGCTTTCCGTGCTGGTGCTGGTGCCTGCCTCCGTGCCGGTGCTGGTGGATCCGGAGGATCCGCTGACGCTGGTGAACTTCGCCTCGCCCGAGGTGCTGACCTATGTGGCGGAGAATCCTTATGACTACCCCTACTATTACATTTCCCCGATCATGACCGGATACAGCGTGTGCATCAGCGTGGGCACGCTGCTGGCCATTGCGCTCACCGGCCTGCTGGGTTGGCTGCGGAACAGGGATGCGGCCGATGGCGTGCTGCTGGCGGTCGTCAGCGGTGCGTTTGCGCTGGTGTGCTCCCATCTGCTGTATTTTGCAACGCGCAGCAGCTATATCATCAACGATTTTGCCGACCTGGGCGGCTCCTCCAGCTTTGTGTATGAGTTCTGGAAGGGCGGCTACACGATGTATGGTGCGATCCTGGGCGGTCTGCTGGGTGCGATGCTGTATGGTCTTGTCCGCCGTCAGAAGCTGGGCGAGGTCTTCGGCATGGTGGTGCCCGGCATGCTGCTGCTGGTGATCGCTGGCCGACTGGGCGAGCACTTCACCGGCTACTGCCACGGCATTGGCAACGAGCGTGCCACCGAGGCGCTGGCGTTCCTGCCCTTCACCAAGCCTGACTACTACGAGACCCCCCGCCTGGCGGTCTACATGTACGAGGCGCTGGCGGCCGTGGTGGCGCTGGCTGTGTGCGGCGTGCAGCGGCTGCTGCGTCAGCCCGTTGCCCGCGCGGCGGAGAATGGCCTGGCCATCATCAGCGCCTACCAGCTCCTGCTGGAGTCCACGCGCGGCGATGACCTGATCAAGTTCGGCTTCGTCTGCCTCAATATGCTCCTGGCTGCTGCGGTGCTGGTGTTCATCATCGTCAGCCGCATCGTGCGCCATGTCCGCCGCCGTGGCTGGAATGCCTGGCAGATCATCCGCATCGTGCTGCTGCTGGCGGGCGCGGGCCTGGTGATCGCCATTGAGTTCGCGCTGGACGGCAAGATTCAGCTGCCCGGCGTCACCAACACCATGCTCTACGCCGTGGACTTCCTTGCTGCCACCGCCATGATGCTCTCTGTGGTGATTGGCGACGGCCGCGTGAAGGAGGCGCAGTGATGCAGATCATTCACCCCCAGGAGCCGTGGCAGAACATCCACCCTGACGACATCTTTGACGTGGTCAACGATCAGGGCGTGCGCTGCGGCCGCGGGCATGTGGTGTATTGCTACCAGCCCGCCATCTATCCCGATAAGCCCGTGCGCATTTACTTCACCATGGAGTGCGTGCCCGAGGCGGAATACATGCTCTATGGCGCGCTGATGGGCCGCGCCCGCCAGCTGCGTCAGCAGAATCCCATGGAGGGCGCGTACGTTTACACCAACGTGGAGCCCAAGGATACGCGGCTGCTCAACTTCTGCCTGTACAACGGCCTGAGCGTGGGCAACTCCGAGGAGCTTGTCCGCCTGCATGTGCCTGCGGACGGCGGCCCGGACGCCTTTGGCTGCACCTTTGCGCCCATTCCCCTGGGCACCCTGGAGCAGCAGAATGCGCTGATCGCCCGCATGACGCAGAATGGCCTCAACCACATCACCTTGCCCTATCTGCAGGCGCTGACCCACAACCCGGTTTTTGTGGCGCTGGGCCTGTTCTATGGCGGCGACAACCGCGCACCGGCGGGCGAGTGCATCATTTCCGGCGCGCCCGGCTGCGAGCCGGAGCTGGTGGCCATCTACATCACCGAGCCCTACCGGGGCAACGGCCTGGGCAAGCGTCTGCTGCGCCGTGCCCTGTCCTTCTGCGGACAGAGCGGCGTGCCCAGCGTGCAGGCCCGCATCATGGCGGCCAGCCAGCCCCAGTCCCGGCTCATGCGCGCCTTCGGCAGCGAGCCCCTGAGCCAGACGCTGCTCTTCCCCGGCAAGGAATTGTAAACTTATTGCAAGGCGATAAAAACCGCTTGACAAACAACGCTCTCCTGTGTTATCTTCGGGATAACAGAGGAGGGCGTTTTGCATGACGGATTTGCGTTCTGCGCCCCGCAACCCCTTCGGGCCCCGTCAGCCGGGGATGCGGGGCGGGCTGCTGCGGGCGGCCCAATGGGGGCTGACCATCCTCACGGTCATCTGCATGTGGCCGGGGGTGATGCTGGTTTTCACCGCCCTGACGGACTTTCTGCCCCTGCTGCGGGGCGGTTCGCTGCCGCAGGCCAGCACGCTGCGCATTCACGGCGCGTGGTGCCTGTGGACGGCGCTCCTGATCCTGACGGGGCTGCGCATCTCCGGGCAGTGGTTCCGGTGGTGGGCGTTTTTGCCGGTTGCGGCGGCGTATGGGATACTTGAGGTGAGGACGATGCCGGACGCGGCGGACCCGGAGGGGCGGTGCATCTGGCTGCTGATGCTGATCGTGGCCGCGGTGCAGGTGCTGCTGCATGCGGTGTGGAGCCTGTCAGCGTGGCTGCTGCGGCGGAAGGGAGATTGACCCATGCGGTGGTTACGCGTATTGCTTGGGCTGACCATCGGCGCGTCGGCGGTGCTGCTGCTCTTGCTGGGCGGTGGTATCCTGTGGCTCACCGCCGGTGACTTGCTGACGGATGTGCGCAATGCGTCGGCCCTGGCGGCGGCAGGTCTCCAGGCTGCTGCGCTGCTGTGCGTGATGATCCTGGCAGCGTGCCGGGCCGAGGGGCGCAGGGGTTGGGTCATATTTCTGGCGATAGAGGCGCTCGCGACGGCTTTTTCCGTGGCCTTCGGCGTGAACTGGAGCGCCCCGGGCGCGGAGCTTCCCATGGCGCTGCTGCCGCTGGGGTGTGCCCTGGCATTGACGGGGCTGTGCGCCTGGCTGCGGGCGCTGATCCATGACAAAATAGAAACGGAGGAATCTACGAATGAGCAAAAAGCATAACCGTCCCCTGGCGCTGTTTGCGCTGGCGCAGGCAATGGGCATCTGCGCGATGGTCATCAGCGCGGCGGCGCTTTTGCTGGCGGTGATCGTCCCGGCTTGCGGGAGCATCATCGCCGGTATGGCGGCGGGGGAGGCGTTTCAGGCGGAGCCCGTGGTGGTGTTGGTGCTGGTCAGCGGGCTGGGTGTGTGCGTTATGTGGCTGCTGACGGAGTTTGTGCTGATGTGCGGGCGTGTGCGGAAGGAAACGGCCTTCACGGTGCAGAATGTCCGCGCGCTGGGGCACATTTCGCTGGCGTTTGTCATTGGCGGCTGCTTTTTGCTGCTGCTGGGCAAGCCGCTGATGGACTGGCTGCTGCTGGGCATGCGGGGCTTCCGCTCGCCGGTGTGGTGGCTTCTGCCCTCCTTTGCGGCCTGGACGGCGGCGCTGCTGGTGCGGGCCATCCAGGTGCTGCTGAAGCGCGCGGTGGAGATGCAGACCGAATCCGACCTGACGGTATAAGGAGGCAGACAGGTATGAAGAAGTGGCTTGATTCCCCCAGATTCCTGTTTGGTCTGCTGCGGGTGGTGGCGGTGGCGGCGATCGCCGTGGGCGTGTGGCTGAGCGTCAGCTGCGGCGTGGTGCAGCATTTCTTTCCGGAGGAGGGCGCAGCGCCCGTCGGCATGGACTATGTCATCACTGCACTGATCAACTGTGCGCTGTGGTGCGTGGCCTGGGGCAGCTTTTTCGGCATGTGCACCCGGCTGATGAAGGCGGAAACGGCCTTCACGGAGGCTAACAGCCGCACGCTGCGGCTCATTGGCGCGTGCGTATCGCTCATTGCCGTGGTGATGTGCGTCCGCGCGCTGCCGGGGTTCATCGCCTCGCCGGACGTGTTTCTGCTGATTGAGGCGGTCATCCTGCCAGGCACCTTCCTGACGGTGGGCATGCTGGCGTTTGTGCTGGGCAGGCTGCTGAATCACGCAATGGCTCTTGAAGAGGAGCAGGCGGATGTGGTATAATAAAGCGAATATGACCTTCGTGAATGAACAAGGAGGCCTTGCGATATGATTCGAGTCGATCTGGACGTGATGATGGCGCGCCGGAAGATGTCCCTGACGGAGCTGAGCCAAAAGGTGGGCATCACCATGGCGAACCTCTCCATCCTCAAAAACGGCCATGCCAAGGCGGTGCGCATGGTCACCCTGGACGCGATCTGCCGGGCGCTGCGCTGTCAGCCGGGGGATATCCTGGTGTTTGAGGAGAGCGAGAACCCGGAGGAGTGGGTGAACTGACGATGCATAGGAACGCAGGAATGTGCTGGCGGACGCTGCTGCTGGCGCTCTGCCTGGTGCTGGGGACGTCCGCTGCATGGGCGGAGGTCACCTGGGAGGCCTGCTCCCTTGCCCTGCCGGAGGAGGCCGCGCCGCCTGAGATCACCTGGGAGGACGGCGCAGGGGAGCCGCGCATGGTGGTCATCGCCGTGCCGGAGGCGCTGCGGGCGGAGGTGCTGGCCGCCATGGAGGCTGCGCCGGACTGGCTGATGGATGATGCGGCGCTCGATCGGGAAACGGCGCTGGAATGGCTGCGGCACATGGCCTGCACGGAGCTGCCCGAGCTGCCGGAGGATATCGCCTTTGAGGGCGTCTGCTTCTGGGTGGAGGGCCTGGACGGCGCGGAGATGGACGACGAAATGCGGCTGTTCACGATGGCCCTGTGCATCGGCGCAGTGGCCCTGAACGGCGAAGAGACGATCAACATCCCCCTGCGCATGGGCTTCTATGATGTGGACACCGGCACGCTGCTGATGGCCGGTTGGTTGGAAACGGCAGAATAAGCGAAGGACGGCATACCCAAGCAGGTACGCCGCCCTTTTTGTAGGCCGTTTTTACAGGATC
>JBGVOA010000507.1:0-1904 GCA_045126095.1 Christensenellales bacterium
GGCTGCACAGCGGCTGGCTTGCTCACCGGCTGCGGAACAACCGGCGCTGCGGCGATCTTCACAGGAGCAGCTTCCGACTTCCGGTCGGTTTGTGCAGTCACCTGCGCTTGCTTCACCACATTTACCGGGGTTTGCTGCGGCTGGTCAGGCACAAGGCGCATGACCTCCGGCTTCTCCAGGGCGCTCTTTTCCACCAGCGCATCGCGGACGATGGCTTCCACCGCCTCGGCCACAGCCTGCTCATTCTGGAAGCGCACCTCCAGCTTGTTGGGGTGCACGTTCACATCCACCGATTCAAAGGGCATGGTCAGGTGCAGCACGCAGGTGGGATACTTCCCGCTCACAACGCGCTCACGGCAGGCTGCTTCCACGGCGGCGGACAGCAGTCCGCTGCGCATGTAGCGCCCGTTGATGAAGAAGGACTGATGTCCGCGATTGGCGCGGCCCGCGTCGCCCACGCCCACAAATCCCTTGAGCAGCATGCCCGCCTCATGGCCGTCCACCACGCGCATGGAGCGCAGCAGCTCCTTGCCGTAGATGCTGAAGACGGCGCTCTGCAGCTTGCCGTCGCCGGCGGAGTGGTAAACGGTCTTGCCCTGGCTGATGTAGCGGAAGCTCACGTCCGGCCGGGACAGGATCAGCCGCATCATCAGGTCGGAGACATAGCCTGCCTCCGTCACCGGCTTTTTGAGGAACTTCAGGCGCACGGGCGTGTTGTAGAACAGGTCGCGCACGACAAAGCTGGTGCCCTCCGGGCAGGCGGCCTCCTCAATGGAGACGATGCGTCCGCCTTCGTTGACCACCTTCACGCCGGACGCGTCCTTCTTTGTGCGGGTAGTGCAGGTGACCTTCGCCACCGCCGCGATGGAGGCCAGCGCCTCGCCGCGGAAGCCCAGGGTGCGGATCGCGAACAGGTCGTCCGTGCGGGTGATCTTGCTTGTCGCGTGGCGCTCGAAGGCCATGCGGATCTCGCTCTGCTCAATGCCGCTGCCGTTGTCCGTCACGCGGAAATAGCTGACGCCGCCATCGCGGATTTCCACCGTCACAGCGGTTGCGCCCGCGTCCAGGCTGTTCTCGACCATCTCTTTGATGGCCGCCGAGGGCCGCTCGACCACCTCGCCTGCGGCGATCTTGCCAACGACCTCGTCGGACAGCAGCTGTATTTTCCCTGCCATGGGGTTCCTCCTTCGTTGCAGACTTTCAGTCGGTTTTCGCCGACTTCCGGTCGGCAATTACAGTTTCCGCGCCTTCTCGCGCAGAAGGAACAGCTTGTTGATCGCGTCCATGGGCGTGAGCGCCATCACGTCGATGGACTGCAGCTCGTTGATGATCTCTGTCTTCTCGAAATCGAAGATGTCCACCTGCTCGGCGGGGCGGTCAGCGTTGTCCTCCAGGATATTCTGGCCGATGCCCTTCTGGTTGATGTTGCTAACCTCCAGGCGTGCCTGGATCTCGTGGGCGCGCACCAGCACCGGGTGCGGAACGCCCGCCAGACGGGCCACATGGATGCCGAAGGACTTGTCCGCACCGCCGCGGATGATCTTGCGCAGGAAGATCACGTCCTCGCCATGCTCGCGGACGGAAATGCAGTAGTTCTCCACGCCCTCGATGTGGCCCTCCAGCTCAGAAAGCTCATGATAGTGGGTGGCGAAGAGGGTCTTCGCGCCAGACTTCGCCTTGTCCGTCAGGTACTCCACCACCGCCCAGGCGATGGCCAGGCCGTCAAAGGTGGAGGTGCCGCGGCCGATCTCGTCCAGAATGACCAGGGACTTCGACGTCGCGTTGCGCAGGATGTAAGCGGTCTCCGACATCTCCACCATGAAGGTGGATTGACCGGAAGCCAGGTCATCCGACGCGCCCACGCGGGTGAAGATGCGGTCGACGATCGGGATGTTCGCGCTGGT
>JBGVOA010000508.1:0-1634 GCA_045126095.1 Christensenellales bacterium
ATGTGGAAAAAGGGTGAGTCCAAGGAGCGAATCGCAAAGGAGCTTCAGCGCTCGTCGTATGCGATTTACTGCCGGATGGAAAGGCTCGGTATGCTGAACCCTGAGGACGCGGAGGCTCCACCCCTTCTTCCACCGTGGGCACTTGAAGACGTGCAGCTACTGAAAAGACTGCATGCCAGCGGCTGCTCAGTCGAGGAAATCGCAGAGCAAATGAATCGCCCTGTTGAGAGCATCCGTGCCCGCATGTTCTACATGGGACTGACCAAGGAAGCTCCCATTTCACTTCATACGTAAGGAGACACCATCATGCTTCAATCTGGCCTGTATGAACAGCTGATCACTACTGCTCTCCGGCGTGAGCTCGCCGCTATTCCGGAAGAGCGGCAGTCTGTTGCGCCTATCGATAAGGCGGAGGCGGCAGAGGTGCTGTCCCGGTATGTGGCAGAGGTCACCCGCACTGTGTTGGAGCGGATGCAGGAGAGCAAGCTGGATGTGCAGGCGCAGATTGCACTGGTCAACCGCATGGTGAAGCTGCTGGCAGAGGATGCCGAGCCGTCGCTGGCTGTCGATGAAAAGGCGGAACAGCTGTTGGCGCTACTGAAGGCGCAAGATCCCATGCTGGCGTTGGGAAAGCGCGCGTCCGATATGACACGTCCGGAGACCTCCCTGGCGATGAGCAGCCTTTTCACAGGCGCGGTGCATGAGCCGCAGATGTTCTCTGAGCTGAAAAAGGAGATCGCTTCTGCCGACCGCATCGACATGTTGGTGTCCTTTATCAAGTGGAGCGGCCTGCGCCTGATTATCGAGGAGCTGATGGATTTCACCCAGCGTGGCGGCGAGCTGCGGATCATCACCACGTCCTACATGGGCGCGACGGATATCAAGGCCATCGAGGAGCTGTCAACGCTGCCCAATACGCAGATCAAAGTCTCCTACGATACCAAACGCACCCGTCTACATGCCAAGACCTATGTGTTCTACCGTGACACTGGCTTCACGACGTCCTATGTGGGGTCTTCCAACCTGTCCAACGCTGCCATTTCCAGCGGCCTGGAATGGAATGTGAAAGCCACCGCCCGTGACCTGCCCCAGACGATCCGCAAGATCGCTGCTACTTTTGATGCCTACTGGCACTCCGATGAGTTTGAGTTTTACAACGAAGCAGAACGTGACCGTCTGAACCAGGCATTGAAGGCGGAGAAGTACCAGGGGGATCGTCCGCAGTTCTTGTTTGACATCCGGCCTTACCCTTATCAGCAGGAGATTCTTGATCGACTGCTGGCGGAACGTGAGGTGCGCGGCTTGTACCGGAATCTGGTGGTTGCCGCCACCGGCACCGGCAAAACAGTCATCGCTGCGCTGGACTACAAGCGCTTCTGCAAGCAGAATATCGGCAAGACGAACCGTCTGCTGTTCATTGCCCACCGAGAGGAAATCCTCAAGCAGAGCCGCGACACCTTCGCCGGTGTGCTGAAGGACACCAACTTCGGCGAGCTTTTCGTGGGCAACTACAAGCCGGAGTCGATGGATCACCTGTTCATTTCAGTGCAGACGCTGAACTCTCAAACGCTGCACACCAAGCTTCCGGCTGATTACTACGACTACATCGTCATCGACGAGACGCACCACGCTGC
>JBGVOA010000509.1:0-5477 GCA_045126095.1 Christensenellales bacterium
CCGCGCGCTGGTCATCCTGGGCTCGGACAAGCGCGGCACGATCTACGGCCTGTATAGCCTGTCGGAGCACATCGGCGTGAGCCCCCTGCACTACTGGGGCGACGCAGAGCCCCTGACTGACCCGGAGCCGGAAATCACGCCGGACTTCCTCACCGTGACGAAGGAGCCCTCCGTGCGCTACCGCGGCCTGTTCATCAACGATGAATGGCCCTGCTTTGGCTCCTGGTGCATGGAGCATTTCGGCGGGGTCAATGCACAGATGTACGACCATGTCTTCGACCTGCTGCTGCGCCTGAAGGGCAACTACATGTGGCCGGCGATGTGGGCCAGCGTCTTTGGCGAGGAGGGCCCCGGCTCCGCCAATGAGGAACTGGCGGACATGTACGGCATTGTGGTGGGCAACAGCCATCACGAGCCCTGCCTGCGCGCGGGCGAGGAGTTCAAGCACTCCATCCAGCGCGAGAACGCGAGGTATGGCACCGACTGGAACTTCGTGCGCAACCGCGAGGGCATCACCCGCTTCTGGGCGGACGGCCTGAAGCGCAGCGGCAAGTACGAGCACCTGATCACCATCGGCATGCGCGGCGAGGCGGACAGCGCCATGCTGGGCGAGGACAGCGGCCTGAAGGCGAACATCGACTACCTCAAGGACGTCATCACCACCCAGGAGGCTCTCATCCAGGAGTACGCCGGCCCCAAGAGCAAGGATCAGCCCCGGCTGCTGGCGCTGTACAAGGAGGTCGAGCCCTTCTTCTACGGCAACGAGAATGTCGAAGGCCTGAAGGACTGGGAGGGCCTTACCAACACCGTCTGCATGCTCTGCGAGGACAACCAGGGCTTCATACGCTCCCTGCCCACGCCGGAAATGACGGCTGCACTGCGCCAGCGCGGCTGCGGCTGGGGCATGTACTACCATGTGGACTACCACGGCGGCCCCGTCAGCTACGAGTGGATGCCCTCCACGCCCTTCTCCCTTCTGTGGGAGCAGATGTGCCTGGCCTATGACCACGGCGTGCGGGATGTGTGGATCCTCAACACCGGCGACCTCAAATTCAACGAGGTGAGCCTGAAGCAGTTCCTCGACCTGGCCTACGATTATGACAAATGGGGCAGCCACGCGGCGGACAACTGGCAGGCCTGGCTGACGGAGTTCGTCCGCAGCACCTTCCCCCACCTGCCGGGCAATGTGCACGCGGGCATCCAGGCCCTGCTGGGCGGCCTGTACGAGGTGAACGGCATGCGCCGCCCCGAGGCGCTGAACGCAGACGTGTATCACCCCTGCCACCACCTGGAGGCTCAGCGCATGATGGCCCGCGCCGAGAGCATGCTGCGCCTGTGCGACAACACCCTCAAGCACTGCGGGCCCCACCGCGCCGGCTTTTACAGCATGGTGGGCTTCCCCGTGGCCGCCAGCATGAACCTGCTGCGCATGCACCTGGCCGCCGGGCTCAACGCCCACTACGCCCGCCAGGGCCGCCCCGTGGCCAACCGCTACGGCGACATCCTCGTCAACACCCAGGAGACGGACGCTTCCCTGGCGGAGAAGTATGCTGCCTGGAAGGACGGCAAGTGGCGCGGCATGGAGCGCGAGGCCCACATCGGCTTCACCACCTGGAACGAGGACGGCTGCAAGCTTCCCCTGCGCACGGTGGTCACTCCGGTGCCCTATCCGCGGCTGTCCCTGTCCCGCAAGGATTCCGCGCAGACCTTTGGCCGCAAGTACGGCGCGCCCTTTGTCATCCCCGTCCACGATTTCTGCAATGCGGGCGTGGAGGAGGTCGTCCTGGAGGCCGCCAACGACGGCACGGGCGAATTGACCGTCACCGTCGAGGGCGAGGCGCCCTGGCTGAGCGTCGTGCTGCCGCAGCAGGAGCCGGAGCAGAAGACCTTCCTGGGCCGCCGCGCCGCACCGGCAGCGACTTCCTTCACCGTGAAGGATCTGGAGGAGATCCGCCTCGTCTGCGACCGCGACGCCCTCCCGGAGGGCGAAATGCAGCAGGTGACCCTCGTCGTCCGCAGCACGGGCGAGGGCAGCCATGCGGACTGCACCGTCCATGTGGACGTGCGCGCCCTGCGCCACCCCGCCAACGCCGAACCCGCTTTCATGCCGGCTGACCGCGTCGTCACCATGGAGGCCCACCACTTCGTCCGCGAGCATGCCGCCGGAGACGCGGCCTTCCGCATCCTGCCGGGGCTTGGTCGCAGCGGACACGCGGTGAAGGTGTATCCGACTACCGCTGCCTTCCTGCCCGGCGGGGACGCGCCCAGCCTCACCTACCGCTTCATGGCGGAGGAGGGCGAGCACGTCTGCGAAATCTGGTTGACCCCCACCAGCCCCGTGCGCCCCGGCGCGCCCATGCGCTGCGCCCTCACCGGCCCCGACGGCGCGCAGCAGATCATCACCTGCGTTCCGGCGGATTACCGCCCCGGCGAAAACAGCGATCCCCGCTGGTGCGCCGCGATGGTGGAGCACATCCGCAAGGTGCAGGCCGTCATCCTGTGCGAAAAGGGCCTGAACGAAGTGACCCTCGCCGCCATCGACCCCAACCTGAGCATTGAGCGCATCCTGATCTATCCCCAGGGGCACAGGCTCCCCCAGAGCTATCTTGGCCCCCAGGAAAGCGCCCTTCTGTAACGCAAAGGAGCCTTCATTATGGCACGTTCCTCCCGCTTTGAAATGGATATGACCACGGGCAAGCTGCTGCCCAAGGTGCTCATGTTTTCCCTGCCGCTGATTGCCTCGGGCATATTGCAGCTGCTCTTCAATGCCGCCGACATGGCGGTGGTGGGCACCTTTGCCCATCAGAACCGCGACGCAGCCCAGGCCGCCATCGGCTCCACCAACAGCCTGATCAACCTGATGGTGAACGTCTTCATGGGCCTGAGCGTGGGCGGCAGCGTATGCGTGGCCCGTGCCTACGGCGCAGGCGACCAGGAGCAGGTGCACAAGGGCGTGCACACCTCCATCACCCTGGCCGCCATCTCCGGCCTGGCAGTGGCACTGATCGGCATCCTGTTCTGCGAGCCGCTGCTGCGCCTGATGGGCAACCCGGAGACCGCTCTGGCCGCCAAGTACATGCGCCTCTACTTCCTGGGCATGCCCTTCAACATGCTCTACAACTTCGGCGCGGCCATCCTGCGCGCGGTGGGCGACACGAAGCGTCCGCTGACCTATCTGCTCATTGCAGGCGTGGTGAACGTGGTGCTGAACCTGGTGATGGTGTGCCTGGTGGGCCTGGACGTGGAGGGCGTGGCCATCGCCACGGTGGCCAGCCAGGTTATCAGCGCCATCCTGGTCATCACCTGCCTCATCCGCTCGGACAGCAGCATCCGCCTGAACCTGCGCAGCCTGCGCATCCATCGCGAGCAGATGCGCCGCATTCTGCAGGTGGGTCTGCCTGCGGGATTGCAGGGCAGCCTCTTCTCCATCTCCAACGTGCTCATCCAGTCCTCCGTCAACTCCTTCAGCACCATTCCCACCGCCGGTAACTCCATCGCCGGGAGCCTGGAGGGCTTTGTCTACACGTCGATGAACTCCGTCCACCAGGCGGCGCTGACCTTTGCCAGCCAGAACCTGGGCGCGGGGAAGATCCGCCGCGTCCGCCGCAGCGTCTGGGTCTGCCTGGGCACGGTGACTGTCATTGGCCTGGTGATGGGCAATCTGTTCCTGCTGTTTGGCCGTCCCCTGCTGTCGCTCTACAACAATTCTCCCGAGGTGGACGCGCTGGGCATGACAGTTATCGACTACGGCATGAAGCGCCTGTCCTACATGCTGCCGCTGTACTGCCTCTGCGGCCTGATGGACGTGGTGGTGGGCAGCCTGCGCGGCGTGGGCTACTCCATCATGCCCATGATCGTCAGCCTCACGGGCGCGTGCCTCTTCCGCGTGGTGTGGATCTACACCGTCTTTGCGGCCAACCACACGCTGGATGTGCTGTACCTGTCCTACCCCATCTCCTGGGCGCTGACCTTCGGGGTGCACATGCTGTGCTACGCCTTTGCTGCGCGGCCGAAGCTGCTGCAGCTGGAAAAGCGCATCGCTGCGGCGGCGGACGGGCAGAGTGCCTGACAGATTTCTCCTGCCCCTTGCCGAATCCCGCTATATGATGTACAATGGACTCATTATTCTGACCGAAAGGGGGACGCGCCGCATGCTGCGCCGGTTTTTCCTGCTGCTCATGACGCTCCTTGTGACCTGTCCCGCCCTGGCCGAGGAGGCCGCGCCGCCCGCTGAGCTGCGCTTCTGCGACACTGTGGAGGAGGCCGAAGCCTTCCTCCTGTACCCGCCGGAGGGCGATATTGCTGGGGTGGCGGTGGGGTACGTCCGCCTTGTTGCCCAGCACCGCGCGGGGGATGACGCCTACCGTGCCGAATACTGGCTGGGGGGCGAGCCGGATTCCCCCCTGGACCTGAACCTGCAGCAAAACCGCTACGGGCACGCCTACACCTTCCACGCGGGCAACATGTGCACCCGCGCGGCCTATTCGATGGCGCTGAGCTATCTGGGGGTGGACGCGACCCCCGGCGGCATGTCCGCCATGACGGGCAAGCGGGACATGAATCCCCCTTACCCGGCCATTTCCGAAATGGTGGGCGTGGAGCTGGTGGCGCCCCGCAACCACGTCTTTGATACCATGGTGGAGAACTACCTGGCTGATCCCGTCTATTCCCCTGTGTACGTCTACATCCGCAAGCCCGACGGACAGGATCACGCGCTGCTGGTCGTCGCCAAGCTGCCGGAGAAGAGCCGCTACCTCGTCCTTGATCCCTCCGGCATGTGGGTCAACGGCGTGCAGCACCGCATCTACATGATGTCCTTCAACAAAACCCGCCAGCAGGTGGTCAACAGCACCTTCCGCGATGAATATGCGGGCAGCAAGGTGCTGGCGCTGTACCAGTGGCGGAAAACGGATGCGGAAGCCGGAAATGAATAACGCCAAAGTCCGCGTACCCGTTCAGGGCGCGCGGACTTTTTTGCGCCGCCTCGCCGTCGCCGTCCCTCACGCCATCTTTCCGGCGTGAATTGCTCTTTCCGCCAGCGGATATCCGTGGTACAATAATATAAGAAATGGTTGAATTTTGCGCGCATAAGCACATGGAGGTAATGATATGGCGCTGCACGTTATGGAAGAAGCGAACCGCTGCCTTGGCTGCAAGGTACCCCAATGCCAGAAGGGCTGCCCCATCGCCACGCCCATCCCGGAGGTTATCAAACTGCTGAAGGCAAACGAGCTGGACAAGGCCGGCCGCCTGCTGTTTGAGAACAATCCGCTGACCACCGTCTGCTCCCTCATCTGCAACCACGAGGGGCAGTGCGAGGGCCACTGCGTGCTGGGCCGCAAGGGATCGCCGGTGCATTTTTCCGTCATCGAGAACTACATTTCCAGCACTTATGCCTCTAAGATGGTCAAGGGCCCTGCGCCCTCCAACGGCATGAAGGTCGCCATCGTCGGCTCCGGCCCCGCAGGCCTGACCAT
>JBGVOA010000510.1:0-1322 GCA_045126095.1 Christensenellales bacterium
GGAGGTCACCCGCCTCATCGACACCGCCATGACCCTGGAGGGCATGCCCCGCCATGCCTCCACCCATGCCGCCGGCGTGCTGATCACCGGCAAGCCCGTGGTGGAGTTCGTCCCCCTGCAGCGCAACGACGAGGTCATCACCACCCAGTACCCCATGACGACCATCGAGCAGCTGGGCCTGCTGAAGATGGACTTCTTGGGCCTGCGCACGCTGACGGTCATCCGCGATGCGCTGGACATGATGCGTCAGTGCAGCGGCGTAGACATGAAGCCCGAGGACATCCCCATGGATGACGACGCGGTGTACGAGATGATCTCCGCCGGCGATACCGACGGCGTGTTCCAGCTGGAAGGCGGCGGCATGCGCACCTTCCTGACCAACATGAAGCCCGGCAACTTCGAGGACATCATCGCCGCGATCTCCCTCTACCGCCCCGGCCCCATGGAATCCATCCCCCGCTACATTTCCGGCAAGCACAACCCGGAAACCGTGGTGTATGAAACCGAAAAGCTGAAGCCCATCCTGGACGTCACCTACGGCTGCATGGTGTACCAGGAGCAGGTCATGCAGATCGTGCGCGACCTGGCCGGTTACTCCTACGGCCGCAGCGACCTGGTGCGCCGCGCGATGGCGAAGAAGAAGCACAAGATCATGGCGCAGGAGCGCGAGTACTTCGTTCACGGCAAAATGAACGAGGACGGCTCCATCGACGTGCCCGGCTGCGTCCGCAACGGCGTGCCCGAGGCCGTCGCCAACAAGATTTACGACGACATGACCGCCTTTGCGTCCTACGCGTTCAACAAGTCCCACGCGGCAGCTTACGCGGTGGTCGCTGTGCAGACCGGCTGGCTCAAGCGGCACCACCCCGTGCCCTTCATGGCCGCCATCCTGAACAGCGTCTACGGCAATTCCGGCAAGATCGCCGGGTATATCCAGTACTGCCGCGGCCAGGGCATCCAGGTGTTGCCGCCGGACGTGAACAAGTCCGGCTGGAAATTCACCGTGACCACCGATCCTGCTACCGGCAAGCTGTGCATCCTCTTCGGCCTGGGCGCGGTGAAGGGCGTGGGCGCAGGCGCTGTGCAGGCCATCATGGAGGAGCGCCGCAGCAAGCCCTATGCGGACATCTTCGACTTCTGCAGCCGCATCGACACCAGCGAATGCAACAAGCGCGTGGTGGAGAGCCTCATCAAGGCCGGTGCGTTTGACTATACCGGCGCGAACCGTCCGCAGATGCTGGCTGTGTTTGAGTCCGCCATGGACGCGGCCATCAACCGCCGCAAATCCAACGTGGACGGCCAGCTGAGCCTGTTCGACATGG
>JBGVOA010000511.1:0-1901 GCA_045126095.1 Christensenellales bacterium
GGCGCTGGACTGTGCCAACGGCGCATCCTGGAACATTGCCAAGGCGGTGTTTGAGGCCCTGGGCGCAAAGACGCTGGTCATCAACGCTAACCCCAACGGCCTGAACATCAACGAAAACGCCGGTTCCACGCATATCGAGGGTCTCCTCGTCCATCTTTTCGCCCTGGCTGTTGATCAGCTTGATGCCGTTATCGAAGTAGGGATTATGGCTGGCGGAGATCATGATGCCGCAGTCGAAATCGTCCACACGGGCAACATATGCCACGGAGGGCGTGGTGGTGACATGCAGCATGTACGCATCCGCACCGGAGGCCACAACGCCAGCAACCAACGCATACTCAAACATATAGCTGGAGCGGCGGGTATCCTTGCCGATCACGATGCGGGGCTGGGTCTCGTCCCCTGCGCGGCGCTTCTTCTCGCCAAAATACCAGCCCAGAAAGCGGCCGACCTTATAGGCGTGATCCGCCGTCAGATTCATATTCGCTTCGCCGCGGAAGCCATCGGTTCCGAAATACTTGCCCATTTCTGTTTCTCCGATCTTTGTTGAGAAATCGCGGCAATATGCATAATGGCATATTACAGCAGAATGATTATACCACCTGCATACTGAATTGTCAATGTAAGCCATTGGCGCAACATGTAAAATAGCAGGAAGGGACACTCCCCTCCTGCCTGATTCACTTGTTTTCGTAGCCCAGCGTGCGCAGATCGTCCATGCGGTTGCGCCAGTCGGGACGCACCTTGACCCACAGCTTGAGGTTGACATGCAGGCCCAGCAGCGCCTCAATGTCCTTGCGGGCCTCCGAGCCGATCAGCTGCAGCATCGCGCCGCGCTTGCCGATGATGATGCCCTTGTGAGCGTCGCGCTCGCAGTAGATGGTGGCATGGATCTCCATGAAGTCGTCGGACTCCTTGGTCATGGCCATCATCTCCACGCCGATGCCGTGGGGCACCTCGTCGCGCAGGTGGAGCAGCGCCTTTTCGCGGATCATCTCCGCCACGATCAGCCGCTCGGGCTGGTCGGTCATCATATCGTCCGGGAAGTACTTGGGGCCCTCGGGCAGACGGCTGACCATCGCCTGGGTCAGCTCCTCCAGGCCGTCGCCCGTCTTCGCGCTGATGGGGATGATCGCGTCGTAGCCGCAATCCGCAAAGGAAGCGATAATCGCCAGCAGCTTCTCGCGGGGCAGCAGGTCGATCTTGTTCAGCAGCAGCACCTTGGGCACCTTCTTCTCCGCCATTTCGCGGACGATAGAACGGTCGTGCTCGCCAATGGCGGTGGCGTCCACCAGCACCATCATGCCGTCCATGCCGTCCATCGCCTCGCGCACGGACTGCATCATGTAGCTGCCCAGCTTGGTGCGGGGCGTGTGGATGCCAGGGGTGTCCAGGAACACCATCTGCCAGCCATCGCGGGTCATCACGCCCATGATGCGGTTGCGGGTGGTCTGGGGGCGGTTGGACACGATGGCGACCTTCTCGCCCACCAGCGCGTTCATCAGGGTGGACTTGCCCACGTTGGGACGGCCCACGATGGTCACAAAACCGGAACGGAACTTCTTCTGCTCATTCATGTGTCAGTTGATCTCCTTTTCTCAGGACATGTTGATGTTGCGTGTTATTCGAGGGATTTAGGGCCGAAGTCGTGGGGCAGCAGCTGGTCGAGGCTCATTTCGTCCACGTTGCCGTCCCAGGTGACGATGACGCGTATACCGGGCGCGAACTCGTTGAGCACCTGACGGCACGCGCCGCAGGGCCAGGGAGCCGAACCGCTGGCCGCGATGGCAATGGTGGTGAACTCCTGCGCGCCCTCGCTGATGGCCTTGAACATGGCGGTGCGCTCAGCGCAGTTGGTCAGGCCGAAGGAGGCGTTCTCAATGTTGCAGCCCTGGAAAACG
>JBGVOA010000512.1:0-6301 GCA_045126095.1 Christensenellales bacterium
GCCATGCTCCGCTATGCCCGCCAGGCCATGGACAGCTACGGCCGCCGCTGGGGCGGTTATGCCTCCCCGGCCTTCACCCTGGCGGAGGCAGTGTTCCCCTACGGAGGCATGGAATACCCCGGCCTGGTGATGATTTCCGCCGACATGCTCGCTTCCGGCGGTCAGGTGCTGGAGTACGTTGTCGCCCATGAAACAGCGCACCAGTGGTGGGCCGTGGCGGTGGGCAGCGATGGTTTCCATCAGCCCTGGCAGGATGAAAGCCTGTGTGAATACGCCTGGCTGGACTACGTCGGCGACTGGTACGGCGCGGACGCGCGGGCGCAGATGGTCTTCGACCGCATCGAGGCCGCGCTGCGCATCACCATTCCCGGCTCCGTCACCCCCGGCAGTCCGCTGGATTACTTCACCGACCTGACCCAGTACGGCTATGTGGTGTACCAACGGGGCGCAGCCTTCTGGCACGCGCTGGAGATCCACCTGGGCAAGGACGGCCTGGACGCGCTGCTGCGCGACTATCAGGCGCAGTACCGCTTCCGCAACGCCTCCCGCGATGACCTCACCCAAATCATCAACCGGCACGCAGGTCAGGACATGTCCGCCCTGATGCTGGATTATCTGGATACGCTGATGAACTAAAGCTATGAAAGGTTTTGAGAGAATATGAAACTCAGGCCCGAATCCGCTGTGATCCTCATCCCCTCCCTGGAGCCCGACGACCGTCTGCCCGCCTACATGCGCCGCCTGATGGAGGCCGGCTTCACCCGCGCGGTGGTGGTAGACGACGGCAGCAGCGAGAAGTACCAGCCGATTTTTAACGAGCTTGCGCAGATGGACGGCGTGACCGTCCTGCACCACGAGGTCAACCGTGGCAAGGGCTGCGCGCTCAAGACCGGCTTCACCTACATCCGCGACCACATCCCCGAGGCCAGCGGCGTGATCACCGCTGACGCAGATGGTCAGCATACCGTGGAAGACTGCTGGAAGCTGGCCAACGCCCTCACGGAGGACAAGCGGGTGCTGTACCTGGGCAGCCGCGACTTTGACCTGCCGGATGTTCCGCCCAAGTCCCGCTTCGGCAACAAGACCACCAGCACCGTGTTCAAGCTCCTCTACGGCCACTGGCTGCCGGATACGCAGACCGGCCTGCGCGCCTTCAAGCGCGAGGACCTGCAGTTCATGATCGACGTGCCCGGCGAGAGGTTCGAGTACGAGATGCAGATGCTCATCGCCTGCGCCCGCGCGAAGATGCCCATGGTGCCCATCACCATCGAAACGGTGTACGAAAACGAGAACGAGGGCACCCACTTCCACCCCATCCGGGACAGCTACCGCATCTACAAGGTCATCCTGGGGAATTTCGTGAAGTTCATGGGCGCGTCCATCATCTCCTTCGTGATCGACTTCGCCGTTTTGACCCTGCTGGGCAACACCATTTTCGCCGCTGTCGCCCACGGCCCCTTCTTCGCCAAGGCGCTGGCGCGCTGCGTGTCCGCCCCCTGCAACTTCTACATGAACAGCCGTTTCGTCTTTGAAAAGAAGATGAGCCGCACCACCTTTATCCGCTATGTCATCCTGGCCCTGTTCATCCTGCTGGTTTCCGCCGTGGGCGTGGACAGCCTGATGGGGTGGCTCAAGCTGCCCAACCCCGTCATCGGCTTTGTGGGCATCGTGGTGGACGTGGTGCTCTACCTCGTCTCCTACCGCGTGCAGAACAAGTGGGTCTTCGCGCCGGACAAGGCCGAAAATGAAAAGGAGTCCCAATGAACAAGGTCATCAACATCCTGCTGACGGTGCTGGCAGTGCTGCTGCTCATCGCCTTCGCTTATCTCACCACCTCGCCCACCATCACCGAGGACGCCTACCAGGAGCACATGAACGGCGGCTCCGCGCCCTCCACAGAGGAAGTATCCGGGGATGATTTCAGCTTCCTGGAGGACATGGGCGAGGAGGATCCCTTCGCCTTCCTGGATGACCTGGAGGACGATGCTGAATCCGACGAATCCTACGAGGAGGAAGACCCCTTTGCCTTCCTCGACGACTTTTGATGGAGGAACCTGACTTATGCGCAAGCTGACTGCCCTTCTGCTGCTCCTGACGATGCTGCTGCCCGGAGCCGTCTTCGCCGAGGCTCCCGCTGAGGAGCCCGCCGCCCAGGCCCCCGCACTGACCGCCGAGGCGCCCCTGCCCATCGACCTGACCCCCGGCCACGTGCCCAACCCCGACTGCTACATTGCCGCGGACGAGGCAAACGGCGTGCTCCAGGGCTACGAGGACGCGTCCCTGAAGGTGGAGATGCGCCGCGAGAGGATCGGCGATTCCACCTTCAACGTGGCGGAGATCTGGATCGCTGACGCCTCCCAGCTCCGCACGGGTCTGGCCAACGAAAAGGGCACCCGCACCAACAAGATCTCCACCATGGCCCGGAACCAGAACGCCGTGGTGGCCATCGGCGGCGACTACTTCTCCGATGCAAAGAACGGCTACGTCGTCCGCATGGGCAAAACCTTCCGCAAGAGCCCCAAGACCGTCTACGATATGCTGCTCATCGACAACGAGGGCAACTTCCACATCATCCTGGAATCCAACCCCACCGAGCTCAAGGCGCTGCTGACCGAATCCGGCCTGACCTTCCCCAACGCCTTCCACTTCGGCCCTGCCCTGATCAAGGACGGCGAGCTGCTGCCCAGCCCCCAGTACTATGTGGACAACGGCAACAAGTACAACACCCGCAACACCCATGAGCCCCGCTGCGCCATCGCCCAGATGGGCCCGCTGCACTACATGTTTGTGGTGGTGGACGGCCGCCGCGATGATTCCGACGGCTGCTCCACGGACGAGCTGGCCGCGTGGATGCTCGAGCAGGGCTGCCAGCAGGCCTACAACCTGGACGGCGGCAACAGCGCCCTGATGTGGTTCGGCGGCGAGAACTACTCCGACAAGACCGTCAAGGGCGAGCGCTCCGTCTCCGACATCATCTACATCGCCACCGCCGTTGACCACGGCCTGGACGAGGAGGACTAAGGCATGGAGTTCACCCTCTTCGGCGCACTGTCCGGCATTGCGCTCCTTGCCATGCTTGTGGGCACCTATGCCGCAGGCTATGGTCGTGGCGTGAGATACAGCAGCTTTATCCGTTTCTGTATTCTCTGCATCCCGCTTGTGTTCCTGTGCAGCCGCGTCATCTGCGGACTGGCCAGCGGCTCCTCCATGGCGCAGCTGCTGCAGCCTGCCGCCGGCGGCTTCTCCATGGCCGGCGCGATCCTGGGCGTGATCCTGGCCGCCATCGTCACCGAGAAGTGGCAGCATCTCACGCCCGGCTCCCTGCTGGACGCAGCCGCGCTGAGCATGCCTGTTGGCATCATCATCGTGCGTCTGGCTCAGCCCCTGTGCGATTTCGGCTGGGGTTATCAGTATGAATCCGCGCACTTCGCCTTCCTGGATGAGCTGGACATCCTCCTCAACGAGGATGTTCTGGGGCTTCACCCCGTGTTCATCTACGAGGCGCTGGCCACGCTGGCCGTCTTCGGCCTCCTCGCCCTGCTGCGCAACCTTCCGCGGTTCCGCAGCGGCGATCTCCTGCTGAGCTTCCTCCTGCTCTACGGCTGCACGCAGACGGTGATGGAATCCCTGCTCAACAGCGGCCACATGAAGGTGATCCACTTTGTGAAGATCAATCAGGTGGCGGCGATGGTGATGGCGGTGATCCCGCTGATCATCTGGAGCGTGCGCCTTGCCAAGGCCCGGCCCGGCAGCGCGCTGCGCATTGGCTCTGCCTGGGCGCTGACGGTCGTATGCATCCTCTCCGGCGTGGTGCAGGAATTCAGCGTTGAGGGGCAGGACAACCCCTATTTCAGCGTTGTTCTCGTGGGCGCGGCAATGGCCGCTCTGCTGGCCGCAGCAACGCTCCTGTGGTGCATCGCCTGGCGCAAGGAGGGCCTGCGCCGCCTGCTGCCCGTGGCTGTCGTCAGCCTAATCGCCATCGCGGCGGCCATCGTCGACCGCACGATCGACGTGGGTGACAGCTACCGCATCGTCCTGTGGGGCATTATGGCCTGCGACATGCTGCTTATGTGCCTGACAGGCTTCGCACTGCGCAAGGCAGCAGAATTCAACGAACAGTGAGGAACCATCATGGATAAGAAGCAGATTGACCGCATCAACGAGCTGGCCCGCAAGAAGAAGGCCGAGGGCCTGACCGCCGAGGAAGCTGCCGAGCAGACCGCCCTCCGCCAGCAGTACATCGCCGAGTGGCGCGAGAACACCCGCGCGATGCTGGACGGCATCGTGATCCAGCGCCCCGACGGCACTACCGAACCGCTGAAGAAGAAGTCCCCCGTGAAGCACTGACAAGCGGCGAATCCCCCACGCAAAAAGCGCGCTCCCCTGCACATGCATTGGGGAGCGCGCTCTATTTCATTTTGGCGGAACTCAGCGCAGCGCCTTGGACTTCCGCTCGGCGTCGCAGAACATGCAGCGATACACACCGCGCGCCCGGTCCTTGAGGATGAAGTGCTGATCCAGCGCACCCTCGACGGTGGTGATGCAGCGGGGATTCTTGCAAATGATGACGTTCACCAGGTGCTCGGGCAAGGAGAGCTTCTTCTTCTCCACCAGCGCGCCGTCCTTGATGATGTTGACGGTGATGCCGGGATCGATATAGCCCAGCACATCAAGATCCACGTCGATATTGGCGTCGATCTTGATGATGTCCTTGCGGCCCAGCGCATTGGAACGCACGTTGCGGATGTAAGCCACGGGGCAATCCAGCTCGTCCAGGTGCAGCTTCTGGTACACGTCCATGCCGCGGCCTGCCTTGATGTGATCCAGCACGATGCCGGTGTGGATGGAATCTACCTTCATGCCTGCTCCCTCCAATCCAACAGGGTCTTGATCAGCGCCATGCGGACGAAACGGCCGTTGCGCACCTGATCGAAGTACACCGCGCGGGGATCGTCGTCCACCTTGGTGGAGATCTCGTTCACGCGGGGCAGGGGGTGCAGGATGGCCATGTCGGCCTTGGCGGTCTTGAGCTTCTCCAGGTCGAGGATGTAGGTGTCCTTCAGACGGATGTAGTCCGCCTCGTTGAAGAAGCGCTCCTTCTGCACGCGGGTCATGTAGAGGATGTCCAGCTCGGGCATGACCTCCTCCATGGTCTCCACCTCGCGGAAGGGGATGTCCTTGTGCTTCAGCTCGTCGGTGATGTAGGCGGGCACCTTCAGCTCCGGCGGGGAGATCAGCACGAACTCGACGCCCTCGTAGCGGCTCATCGCGCCGATGAGGGAGTGCACCGTACGGCCGAACTTCAAATCGCCGCACAGGCCCACGACCATGTTGTTCAGCCGGCCCTTGCAGCGGCGGATGGTCATCAGGTCGGTCAGGGTCTGGGTGGGATGGTTATGGCCGCCATCGCCCGCGTTGATGATCGGGACGTAGGACTTCATGCTGCCGGCCATGGGCGCGCCCTCCTTGGGGTGACGCATGGCGATGATGTCGGAATAGCAGCTGACGGTGCGGATGGTATCCATCAGGGATTCGCCCTTCGCGGTGGAAGAGGAATCCGCGCTGGAGAAACCCAGGACGCTGCCGCCCAGGGAGAGCATCGCGCTCTCGAAGGACAGGCGGGTACGGGTGCTGGGCTCGAAGAACAGGGTCGCCAGGATCTTGCCCCGCAGCGTTTCCTTATACGCATCCGGATCAGCGATCATCTTGTCGCCCAGATCGAGGATCTTCTCGATCTCCTGGACGGAAAAGTCGGTAATGTCAATCAGGTGGCGCAATGCTCGTACCTCCTTATTGTCATCTATCAGCGTGGGAAATTACTGCTGCGCGCCGTTGATCGCCAGGTAGTTCTTGATGCGCTGGACGTTCTCCACGTTCTTCTCGTCCTGCTCCAGGTACTCGATGATGTCGTACACGTCCACGACAGAGTACACCGGGAAGCCGAACTCATCCTGCACCTCGGCCATGGCAGATTTCTCGGTCTTGCCCTTTTCCTTGCGGTCGACCATGATGAAGGTGGCGGCGACCTTCACGCCCTCGAGATTGCCCAGGATGGCCATGCTCTCGCGGATAGCGGTACCGGCGGTGATGACGTCCTCAACGATGACGACTTCCTCGCCAGCCTTCGGGACATAGCCCACGAACACGCCGCCCTCGCCGTGATCCTTCGCTTCCTTGCGGTTGAAGAAGAAGGGCACATCCAGGCCCTGCTTGCTCAGCGCCACGGCGGAGGACACCGCGATGGAGATGCCCTTGTAAGCGGGGCCGTACAGGACTGCCTGCTTCTTGCCCAGCTTGTCGA
>JBGVOA010000513.1:0-3471 GCA_045126095.1 Christensenellales bacterium
CGCGCTGGAAAGCTGGCTGTACCGCATCGCCGCGACGGTCTGCGTGGACTTCCTGCGCAAGCAGAAGCGCCTGCCGGTCACCGAATCGGCGGACGAAATGGCCGAATCCGGCCTGCACCCGGCGGACGCCTCCCCCACCCCGGACGAAGCCGCCCTGCACGCTGAATCCAGCGACCAGCTCCGCGCCGCCATCGACAGCCTCCCCGGCGACATGCGCACCGCCCTCATCCTCTATGCCCTGCAGGGCCAGCCCTACGAGGCCATTGCAGAGGTCACCCGCACCTCCATCGGCACGGTGAAGAGCCGCATCAACCGCGCTCGGCAGAAGATCGCAAAATTTCTTGCTGACGGGAACAATTCGCCCAACGGCGCGTCCAAAGAGATGAAAGGAGGACAGAAATATGCATAACTTTGATGAAAACGAAGTCCTCCGGGACGTGCTGTCCGGGCTGAACGAGGAGGTCCCCCCCATGCCGGAGGAGCTCCACGCCGCCTGGATGCAGAAAGTGGAGGACGATCAAGTGGAAAAGACCCTGAACCGCAAGGCATTCACCCGATTCCTGTCCATCGCCGCCGCGCTGGTGTTCGTGGTAGGCGGCACCCTCCTGACCCGGGACAGCATGGAGGACAGCGCCCGGCTAAGCAAGGAGTACCAAGCCCTGGTGGAGGAAAACGACAGCCTGGCCATCCGCGCAATGACCGCCAACGAGTTCAAGGCCGACCTGGGCAGCTATGACGCCCTGAACGGCGCCGCCCCCGCTGCCGGCGCCACGATGATGCTCACCCGCTCCGCCATGCCCGAGGCTGCCGAGGAGGAGGCCGTCGTCTTCGACAACGACAGCGGCATGCCCGCTGCGGAGGAAAAGAAGATCATCCGCACGGCCCGGCTGACCATCTACACCCAGACCTTCAATACGAGCCTGGAGAACCTGCGCGCCCTGTGCGAGGCCGACGGCGGCTGGATCGAATCCTCCTCGGAGAGCACCAACAGCCGCACCAGCCTGCGCACCGCCAACCTGACCCTGCGACTGCCCCAGGAGGCACTGGACGGCTACCTGGCCGGAGCTGATCAGCTGGGGCGCATCACCAGCCGGAGCGAAACCGCCACGGACGTGACCGCCTCCTACCAGGATACCCAGACCCGCCTGGCCACCCAGGTGGCGCTGATGGATCGCCTGCAGGCGCTGATCACCGAGTCCGGCGACCTGTCCGACCTGCTGGCCCTGGAGGCGCAGATCGCTGACACCCAGTACCAGATCGATGCGTTGACCACCTCCCTCAACCGCACCGACCGCCAGGCGGCCTACTCCACCGTGACCGTCAGCCTCTACGAGGAGACCGCCCCGGCCATCACCGACACCACCGTCTCCTTGGGCGAGCGCATCTCCGCAGCCCTGCGCATGGGCTGGGAGGCCTTCACGGACTTCTGCCAGGACATGCTCGTGTTCGTCATCGCTGCCCTGCCCTTTATCGCCATCGTGGTCGTTCTGGTGATCGCGCTGGCCATCATCCGCAAAGTGAGGAGGAACAAGAAATGAAGAAGCTCATCGCCTTGACCCTGGCGCTCCTGCTGCTGGCCCTGCCCGCCCTGGCGGAGGGCTCCACCGCCGCCCCGGGCGCGACCCTCACCGTCACCGGCAGCGCCGCCGTCAGCCTGGTGGCGGACTACGCCCAGGTGTCCGTCGGCGTTGCCACCCGCGCCGCCACGGTGGAGGAAGCCAGCGCCCAGAACGCCGTGGCCATCCGCAGCGTCATCGCTGCGCTGACCGAGGCCGGCATCCCCGAGGAGGACATCGCCACCAGCAGCTACTCCGTTTACGCAGAGTATGACTACCAGACCGGCGAGGCGGTGCTGGCGGGCTACAACGTCTCCAACCAGCTGACCGTCATCATCCGCACCATGGATTCCATCGGCGCGACCCTGGACAAGGCCACCGCCGCCGGCGCCAACAGCATCCACAGCGTGCAGTTCTGTTCCACCCAGTCCGCTGCGGCCCAGGACGAGGCCATGACCCACGCCGTGCAGGACGCGCTGCGCAAGGGCCAGCTTCTGGCGGACGCGGCCGGCCTGAACCTGGGCGGCATCCTCTCCATCACCGAGAACAGCGGCACGCACTACGTCGTCACCACCACCTTCAAGGCCGAAGCCGCCCGCGATGCGGTGAGCAACGTCATCCTCCCGGATGAGCTCTCCGTCAGCGCCAGCGTGACGGTGACCTTCGAAGTAAACTGATCCCACGAAAACACGGGCCTGCAATCCGACTTGGACTGCAGGCCCGTTTGCTATGCAATTTACTTGAGCACCTTGCGCAGGAAGTCCTGCGTGCGGGGCTGCTGGGGATGATCCAGCACATCTTCGGGCGTGCCCTGCTCGACGATGTAGCCGCCGTCCATGAAGACCACATGGTCCGCCACGGAGCGGGCAAAACCAATCTCATGTGTCACGACGACCATCGTCATGCCCTCCTGCGCCAGGTCGGTCATGACGGAGAGCACCTCGCCCACCATCTCCGGGTCAAGGGCAGAGGTGGGCTCGTCGAAGAGCATCACCTTCGGCTCCATCGCCAGCGCGCGCACGATCGCGATGCGCTGCTGCTGTCCGCCGGACAGCTGACGGGGATAGGCCTTCGCCTTCTCCTCCAGGCCAACGCGGCGGAGCAGCTCCATGGCCTTGGCTTCCGCCTCCGCCTTGGGCACGTTCTTCAGGAGCGTGGGGCCCAGGGTGATGTTCTTGAGGATGGACAGGTGCGGGAAGAGGTTGAACTGCTGGAACACCATGCCCATCTGCTGACGGACAAGGTTGATGTTGCAGCCGGGGGCGGTGATGTCCTCCCCCTGGAAGAAAACCTGGCCGCCCGTGGGCTGCTCCAGCAGGTTGAGGCAGCGCAGCATGGTGGTTTTGCCGGAGCCGGAGGGGCCCAGCAGCACGACCTTCTGGCCCGTGTAGATATCCTGGTCAACCCCGCGCAGCACCTGCAGGTCGCCGAAGGACTTCTGCAGATTGCGCACGGAAATCAGCGGGGACTGCGCGTTTTCCACCGCGATGTTCTGATTATCTTGCATCACTCTGACGCAGCCTCCTTTCCAGAATGCCGACCAGCTTGGTCAGGATCACCACGATCACCAGGTAGATCAAAGCCACGGCGATCAGGGGCATAAAGGGCGAGTACGTCTGGCCACGGATGCGGTCGCCCGCGTTGGTCAATTCGGACACGCCCAGGTTGAAGGCGATGGAGGTTTCCTTGATGAGGGTGATGAACTCATTGCACAGGGTGGGCAGCACGTTCTTGATGACCTGGGGGGCGATGATGTGCCACATCGTCTGCCCGTAGGACATACCGATGGAGCGGCCCGCCTCCATCTGGCCCTTGTCGATGGACATGATGCCGCCGCGGAAGATTTCCGCCACGTAGGCGCCGGAGTTGAAGCCGAAGGCCAAAGTGGCCACCAGCACGCCGTTGTCGGAGGAGG
>JBGVOA010000514.1:0-3562 GCA_045126095.1 Christensenellales bacterium
GCTGGGTCATCCTCAAGCCGGGCACGAAGGTTGCCGTGCAGAAGATCGTCGACGGCTGGGCAGTGGTCATCTACATGCGCACCTACGCCTACATCGACATCCGCGACCTGACGAATCTGGTGGCCGTCTCCCCCACCGACAGCCCCTTGAACGACGACACGCCCATTGCTGCCTACACCTCCTTCTACAAGATGTTTGACACGGAGAAGAATCACAACCGCATCTACAACATCGCGCTGGGCGCGTCCCGCATGTCCGTGGTGCTGGAGCCTGGCGAGAGCTACAACTGCAACGATCAGATGGGCCCCTACACGCTGGATGTGGGCTACCTCGTTGCAGGCGCGCTGGCGGACGGCGAATCCATCGAAGGCGCAGGCGGCGGCACCTGCCAGGTATCCTCCACCATCTACAACGCCCTGCTTCAGCTGCCCGGCGTGCAGATCATCAAGCGCCGCGCCCACGGTGAGAACGGCGCTCCCTATCTCCCCCACGGCGTGGACGCAGCGGTGGGCAACGACAGCCTCAACCTCATTTTCCGCAACAACTACGATTTCCCCATCCGCTTGGAGGGCAACACCACCGGCGACGGCGCGCTGACCTGGATCATCTACCGCGCCGACATTGAGGAAGCCCGATGAAGCTCTACCACAACCTGACCCGATGCAGATTTCTGTACCGGGTCAATCGCTTTATAGCCCATTGCGAGGTGGACGGCGCGGACGTGCCCGTGCATGTGAAGAACACCGGACGCCTGGGCGAGCTGCTGCTGCCCGGCGCGACCACCTGGCTGGAGGGTAGCGCCAATCCTGCCCGCAAAACCGCCTACGACCTGGTGGCGGTGGAGAACCGGGGCTATGTCGTCAACATTGACAGCCAGGCCACCAACCCCGTCGCAGCTGAATGGATTTTGGGCGGCGGCTGGGGCGAGGGCGTAAAGGACCTGCGGCGCGAGGTCACCCACGGCGATTCCCGCTTCGACCTGGCCTTCACCCACAACGGCGTGCCGACGCTGGTGGAGGTCAAGGGCGTGACCCTCTTTGACGACGCGGGCGTGGCCTTCTTTCCCGACGCACCCACCGAACGCGGCGTGAAGCACCTGCGCGGGCTGATCTCCGCTGCGCAAAGCGGGATGAAAGCAGGCGTGTGCTTCGTTCTGCAAAGGGAGGACGTGCGTGCGCTGCGCCCCAACGACCGCACCCATGCCGCCTTCGAGCAGGCGCTGCGGGAGGCCGCCGCTGCCGGGGTGCGTATTGAAGCCTGCGTCTGCCGCGTCACCCCGGAGGACGTCCGCATCACCCACACCGTGCCCGTGCTGCTGGACTGATCCCCTCAATATCAACCCCAAAGGAGCAACCGACATGAAACGCATCACCGCCCTGCTTGCAGCGCTTCTGCTGCTGTGCCCGCTGATGGCCGCCCACGCGGAGGAGACCGTTATCCGCCCCCAGTGGCGCGTGCCGGAGCATGTGACGTGGCTGCTGGAAATCGCCGGGGCCGAGGTCGGCTACAAGGAAGGCGCTCACGGCTACACCAAATACGGCGAGCACTGGGGCGACGCTTATGCCCAGTGGTGCGCCGAGTACCTGTGCTGGTGCGTCGATCAGGTGGACAAGACCCGCGGCACGCAGCTGCTTCACAACGTCTACCCCCTCTACGGCGGACAGAACACCGGCATGCGCTGGTTCATCCGGCAGGGGCGCTTCATCGCCCGCAACGGCAACCTCACCGACTGGGGTTACCAGTGGTTCAAGGGGGCGGACGCCTTCATCCAGGCCGGGGAATACATCCCCCAGCCGGGCGACTGGGTCTTCTTCACCTGGACCAGCGATGCGGACACCGACCACGTCGCCATGGTGGAATACTGCACCCGGGACGCGCAGGGCAACGTAACCCTGCACTGCCTGGAGGGCAACAACCCCTCCGCCGTGGCGCGCGTCACCTACTCCATCAATGACAAGAAGATCCTGGGCTACGGCACCGTCCACGATGTGGCGGACTGGACCATGCGCCAGGGCAACAGCGGCGAAAAGGTGCGTCAGCTGCAGGAGAAGCTGGTCTACCTGGGCCTGATGCCCGAGGGCAGCGCGGACGGCGTGTACGGCGCGGCCACGGCGGAGGCCATCACGGCCTTCCAGCACACAAACGGCCTCAAGGAGCTGGGCATCGCCAACATCGACACCCAGAAGGCCCTCAACGCCGCCTATCAGGCCAAGGTCGATACCGACCCGGACATGTGGGTCATCATCGACGACGAGGACTGGGACGATTTTGAATAACCCGTACGCAAGGAAAAGGGAGGGATCGCCTTGGAGCCGATCTACGTCTGCGGACACAAGAACCCTGATACGGACTCCGTCGTGTCTGCCATGGCCTACGCCAGCCTGCACAACGCACTGGGCGACAATGAGTATATCGCCACCGTGCTGGGTCAGCTGAACGACGAAACCCGCTACCTGCTGGAGCGATTCGGCTTTGACGCGCCGATGCTGCTGACCACCGTCCGCACGCAGGTGCGCGACATTGATTACGACGAGCCGCCGGCCATCGGCGCGAGCGTGCCCGTCAGCCATGCTTGGGAGATCCTGCAGGAGGATCCGAACCTCTCTGCCGTGCCCGTCACCACCGAGGACGGCCGCCTCTATGGCATGATCACCGCCGGCGGCATCGCGGAGAGCGACATGAAGTCCATCAGTCACCCCTGCGTGAAGGATGTGCCCGTCTTCAACCTCCTCTCCGCCCTGGAGGGCCATATCATCAACAATGAGGAGGACGCCTTCGACACCATCTCAGGCGAGGTGGTCATCGCGCTGCCCGGCGTGGGCGCAAGCGCCATGATCCCCGGCAGCATCGTCATCTGCGGCGATCAGCCCGAGGTGGTGGAGCGCGCCATCACCGCCGGGGCCTCCTGCGTCATCATCTGCCAGTGCAGCCTGGCGGAGCGCTTTGTGGGCCGCTCCACGCCCACCTGCCTCATCGCAACGCCCTGCGACGCATACCGTGCCGCCAGGATGATCCACCAGTCCAGCCCCGTCTCCCGCATCGCGCAGACGGACAGCCTGGTCTACTTCCACCTGGGCGACTTCATCGACGACGTGCGCGACACGGTGCTGCAGAGCCGCTACCGCTCCTACCCCATTCTTGATCACCGCGAGCGCGTGGTGGGCACGCTCTCCCGCTACCACCTGCTGCGTCCGCGCCGCAAGCGCATCGTGCTGGTGGATCACAACGAGCGCAGCCAGGCCGTCAGCGGGCTGGAGCAGGCGGAGATCATCGCCATCATCGACCATCACCGCCTGGCGGACGTGCAGACCGGCAACCCCATTTTCGTCCGCAACGAGCCTGTGGGCTCCACCACCACCATCGTCGCCACCATGTTCCAGGAGCGCGGATTGCTGCCCAGCCCCAAGCTGGCGGGCCTCATGGCCGCCGCCATCCTCTCGGACACGGTGCTGTTCAAGTCCCCCACCTGCACGCCCCGCGACAAGCGCATGGCCGAGCGCATGGCCCGCATCGCCGGAATCGACCTGGAGGTGCTGGGGCGCGAGATGTTCTCCGCCGGCGC
>JBGVOA010000515.1:0-3653 GCA_045126095.1 Christensenellales bacterium
CCGGTGTCTCACCGGCAAGATGCAAACTCATTCGGAATTACTGTCTCTTTGTTTGCGTTATTCTTGTTCTGTATCGTTTTCAAGGTTCAGTGCTCAGCCGCTTCGGTGTTGCCCTCGCGAGCGAGCTTGTTTATATTATCACCGTTCAAAGGAAAAGTCAACACCTTTTCGCAAACTTTTTTCACTTTTTTGCGTGTTTTTCATTATCCCGAACATTATTCAAACCACACACGCAGATCATTCCCTATATATCCGTCCTCGAACGCGACATTCCGCGTTTTCATTCGCCTTTCCAGCATCCAGAATGCGCTCCACCACAGCGCCACCCAGGCATTTCTCCCCCTGATACAGCACCGCACTCTGTCCCGGAGTCACCGCCCGCTGGGGCGAAAGCGCGCGGATCAGCAGCTTGCCGTCCGCCTGCAGCGTCGCCTCCACCGGCGTGTCCACCTGGCGATAGCGGTACTTGCAGGTGCACTCCAACGTCTCGCCAACCGCAATCGGCGCGTCGCCGATCCACGTCAGCCTGCCCGCAATGGACAGGGTCGAGTACAGCATCGGGTGATCCTCCCCCTGAGCCACCAGCAGTCGGTTCCGCTCGAGATCCTTGCCGATCACGAACCAGCTCCGCCCGTCGCCCATGCCGCCAATACCAAGGCCGCGCCGCTGACCCAACGTGTAGTACATCAGGCCATCGTGTCGGCCGACGACCCGCCCGTCCGGCGCAACCATGTCGCCGGGCTGCGCAGGCAGAAACTCCTGCAGGAAGGTCTTGAACCGCCTTTCGCCGATGAAGCACACGCCGGTCGAGTCCTTTTTCTTACTATTTATAAGTCCGTGCTGCTCCGCAATGGCGCGCACCTCCGCCTTGGTCATGTGGCCGACGGGGAACATCGCCTTTTTCAGCTGGCCGGAATGCAGCATATAAAGGAAGTAACTCTGATCCTTGTTCGGATCCGCGCCGCGCAGGAGCTCACCTGCCGCGTTGGTCTGCACAAAATGACCCGTCGCCATGCGGGAGGCACCCAGCTGCATGGCGAAGTCCAGAAAGGCCTTGAACTTGATCTCCCGGTTGCACAGCACATCCGGATTAGGCGTGCGGCCCGCCCGGTACTCATCGAGGAAGTAGCTGAACACGCGATCCCAATACTCCTGGGCGAAATTCACCGCGTAATATGGGATACCGATGGTCTCGCAGACCTCGCGGACGTCGTTCCAGTCCTCCTCAGCCGTGCAGACGCCGTCCTCGCCCTCTTCCTCCCAGTTTTTCATGAACACGCCGATCACGTCATACCCCTGCTGCTTGAGCAGGAGCGCCGCCACGGAGCTGTCAACTCCGCCGGACATGCCCACCACGATACGCTCCGCCATTTACTCCGCCTCCATCAGCCGCGCGATGACGCGCTCGGCGACCTCTTTGCCAATCTCCTCCGGCGTGCGGGTCGCATCGACAACGATGAACCGCTCCGGATCCCGGGCGATCAGTTCCCGGTAGCCCGCCTCGGTACGCGCGTGGAAACTGTCACCAGCCAGCTCCAGCCGATCCAGCTCCGTCGCCGCCGCCCGGCGTGCCATGGACGTTTCATGATCCACATCCAGGTAGACCGTCGCCAGGGGCATCGTGCCGTCCACCGCCGGGGCGTTGATGTCCAACACCCGCTGCACGCCCAGCTGACGGCCGCCGCCCTGATAGGCCACGGACGAATCCACAAAGCGATCGCACAGCAGCACCTTGCCTGCCTCCACCGCCGGACGGATCACCTGCCGCACATGCTGCGCGCGGGAAGCCGCATAGAGCAGTGCCTCGGTCACGTCGTCCATCTCTGCGTTGTTCTTGTCCAGGATGATCTCCCGCAGCTTCTCGCTGATGGGGCATCCGCCAGGCTCACGGCTAAGGACAAGCTCAAAACCGAAGCGGTCGATCACGTCCGTCAGCAGTCGGATCTGCGTGCCCTTGCCACTGCCGTCCAGGCCCTCGATGGACAGGAAAGCGCCCTCGGGAGCCGCCGCGCCGGGGCACAGCAGGTCGATCACGTCCTGCACCGTCACACAATACGCCGTGCAGCCCGCCTCGCGCAGCTCCTCCTCGGAGCCATAGCCGTAGCCGACGCCGATGGACTTGACCCCCGCGCCGATCGCGCCTTCCACGTCAAACTTGCGGTCGCCCACCATCCAGATTTCGTCGGTGGACGCATCCCAGCCCTCCGGCAGCGCGTCACAGATCAGCTCCGTCTTGCCCGGGCGGTGGTCGCCCTCGGGGCCGCAGATCTTCTGGATAAACTTATCCAAGCCGAAATGCGCGATGACGCGTTCCGATGTGCGCTGGGGCTTGCCGGTGGCCACGCCGATGTACCAGCCCTCCCGCTGCAGGGTGCGCATCATGCGGCGGACGCCGGGGTAGACGCGGTTCTCAAACAGACCGCCCGCGTTGTAGTACTCGCGGTAGGTCACCGTCGCCGTCTCGGCCATTTCCTCGTCCATGCCCATGAATTCGCGGAAGGAATAGCCCAGCGGCGGACCGATGAACTTGCGCAGCGTCGCCGCGTCCGGTTCCGGGAAGCCCAGCTTCTTTGCCGCGTACCGCACGCCGTTCCAGATGCCCTCCTCGGACTGAGTCAGCGTTCCGTCCAGGTCGAAAATCACACATTTACGCATAGCAGCGTATCTCCTTCCACGCCAAAGCGCTCCTGATTTTTCACATTTGTAAGGCGGTCGGCGACCTCCGGCGATATCACCTCGCCCGGGCAGACCAGCGGCACCCCCGGAGGATACAGCCCCGCCGGAACCGCCGCAATGCGCCCGGCGCAGTCCGCCAGGGGCACATTCACACAATCCGCCATCGCCGCTGCGCGCACCTCCATCGCCCGTTCCGGGATGGCCGTGAGCATCGGCAGCGCAGGGATATTCGCCCCTTGGGGCGGGATTTCCTTCAAAACATCAAGCAGCGACAGCACCTGCTCCAGCTCGTCCATCGCCGTGAGGATGCACACCACCCGGCGCAGATCGTGCATTTCCACGTCCACGCCGCGTGCCTGCAACGCCTCTGCCAGCGCAGCGCCACCCTGGGGCGCATCGATCACCAGGCGCGTGCGGTCGAAGGCAAGGCCGGTTCCGCGCCACATCGCATGCGCGTCCTGATAGCCCAGGCCCGGCAGCGCCCGGCGCACCTCGTCCGCCGCATCGGCCACCGCCGTCAAGCGCGCCGCGCCGACCTCATCCATGAATGCCCGCGCATCATCGATGGACAGCAAATGTACGAAGGCCGGGGAGCTGGTCTGCTCCCGGCGCAAAAGCCGCAAGGCGCGGGCATGATCCGCCCCGTCCCTTATATGCAGCACCGCCGCGCCGGTCAGCCCAGGCAGCGTCTTGTGCACCGACTGCACCCACGCGTCCGCGCCACACGCCCCCGCGGACTTCACCTCGCCGAACCACGGGAAGTGCGCTCCGTGGGCCTCGTCAACGATGACCCGCATCCCGCGCGCGTGCGCCTCTTGGACAATCCGCTCCAGCGCCAGGCAGCAGCCGTAGTAATCCGGCCGGGCAAGGAACACCGCCCTCGCCTCCGGGTGCGCGTCCATCGCCGCAATCACATCGGATTCCTTCATATAACACAGGCCGTCCGCCGTCATCGAAACGGGCATCCACCGCGCCCT
>JBGVOA010000516.1:0-6137 GCA_045126095.1 Christensenellales bacterium
GAACCCCGCGACGATGGCCATCAGCGAAAAGAGCATCAGCAGCGTCGTCAGGTCGATGCCAGCCAGGGTATGCGCCCCCGGCGGCACCAGCAGGAAGGAAGCCAGGGCGGCAAGAAGCGCGATGGTCAGGACGACCTCGCGCTTGAACCAGTTGATCACTTTTTTCATCACAGGTACGCTTCTTTCAATGATGATATCAGCACAGGGGCGGGCGGCTGATAGCCGCCCCTACAAGGGGCCGCCTGCGTTTCGCTTTACCGCAGCAATGCGGCCGGCACCTCCGCCGCCATGCGCTCGTAGCCCTTTTTCGAGGGGTGCAGGTGGTCGCCGGAGTCATACTCGGGCAGGAACCAGTCCGGCCTGGCCGGGTCGCGCAGGGCCGCGTCGAAGTCGATGCAGCCGTCGATCAGGTCGGTCGTGCGGATGAAGTCGTTGTAGGCATGGCGCATCTCCTGGCGGAAAGGCGCGTCCGTGCGCCAGCCGCCCATGGGGATCAGCGTGCCCACGTACACCTTCAGCCCCATCTCCCGCGCCTGGGCGATGTAGGTTTTGAGGCCCTCAATGAGCTGCTCCACCGTCGGCAGATCGCTCATGGGGCGGAAGACGTTCACCTCCTCGCCCACGGGGTGGATGATGTCGTTGATGCCCTGCTGGATGATGACCGCGTCCGCGCCGTTGACCGGCAACTCATGCAGGAAGCGGTGGCTGCCCATCAGGCCGTAACTCTCGTAGGTCAGGCAGGTATACTCCCGCAGGATGCGGGTGCCGCTGGCGGCCTTGCGGACGATGGCCGTGCGGGAGAAGCCCTCGCGCTGGCAGCGGATTTGCAGATCGTCCGGCCAGTCCTGCGCGGTGATGGAGTCGCCGTAGCAGACGATCGTCCGGTTCTCCGGCGCAGTCAGGATGGACACGTCCGAGAGGAAGTAGTTCAGCTTCGTCGCGCGGGAGGTGTTGATGTCGATATTGACCGTTTCCGTTTCGTCGCCGTTGGCGTACAGACCCCCGGACAGCTTGCCGCAGGTGAACACCACCGAGCGCATGAGGGTGAAGTCCGCCAGATAGAAGCTGACATACACCGTTTCCCCGGCGCGGAGGCTGACCTGCACCGGGTCGCAGGTGACGCTCTCCCCTGCCCCGATGGTGACGGAGCGCCCCCCGCCAAAGGTGACAGGCCAAAAGGCTCCCTCCCCGAGGGAGCTGTCACCGCAGGTGACTGAGGGAGTCTCCCCGCGCACCAGCAGCGTGGTCTTATGGATGGTGACCGGCTCGGTGCCGCAGTAGTTGTCGAAGGTCAGGCGGAGCGCCGTGCCATCAAAGGGCACATGGATGGGGTAACGGATGGTGATGTTTTTCGCGTAGCGCTCGGGGCGGTTCTCCGCGATGGAAACGGCGTTGGCCCAGATGGATGACCAGTGCTGCATGGTATGCATCCTCCGAATGGTCGTCAGTAGGTTTCAGCCTCGCACAGGAGCTCTCCCAGCTGGCCGTCGGCGTCCGTCGCAAAAATCTCCAGGGTTTCAAACGCGTTGTCGTAGTCGGACAGGGCTGCCGTGGGCAGGCACTGCAGGAACTCCTCCAGGTTGCTCTCATTGCGCACCTCGATGGTCAGCCAGGCAGCCTCCTCCGGCACGACCACAGGCTGCCAATGGGGCTGCCACTGCTGCGCCTCCTCCGTGATCTCTCCGTATACGGCCAGATTCCCGTGCAGGCGGCTGTCCACCAGGGTATACTGCTTTTCGCAGCCGCGGCAGGTCGCACGCATGCACTGCATGTCGATAAAGGGCGGCGGTTCCGGCAGATCAAGAGGTTCCCAGCGTCCGAAGAGCCAACGCTTGCGCATGAGGACAGTCTCTCCCTGATCATTCCTGCGGGGTTTGACAATATAGCCCTTCATCCGTACATCCGCAGCGGCTTCATAGGCGTCAATGGCCGCCTGCTCCTCGGGCGTGAAAACGGATCGCTCCAGCGAAAAGCGCAGGCTGCCGCAGGGGCAGCGAAGACGCAGGCCGACGTGGATGTCGCTCTCCTCCTGCAGCTCGGTAATGGGCTTCAGATGGGGCGGGACAGGCAAGCACTTCATAGCTGTACCTCCTAAGCTTTCGTTTCGCCCCATTATACCACACACCCGCACCAATGGCAACGAAAAACGGCGGACAACCAAAGCCATCCGCCGTACAGTATCTCAATTCCTAATTCATCATTAGCTCACAGCACCAGCCAGCAGGGCCGGACCTCCTGGTCCTTGCCCTCCTAGTCGATGACGAAGTTGCCCGCCAGGCCGTCCACGATCGCCTGGTACTCGCCGCGGAAGCCGGTCACGGTCACCCAGCCGTCCTCGTCGGTCATGAGGGTCTCCTTGGTGTGCCAGTCCCGGGTGATGCGCTGCTTCACCGCATCGTAGGCGGGCTTGTGGGTGCCGTTCAGGCGCACCAGGCCTGCCGGAGCGCCCAGCCAGGCGCCGTCGCAGAAGTCCCATTCGATGAAGGCCTCCACCTGCGGATGCGCGAAGAGGGTGTCCATCATGTTCAGGAAGTCGCGGGCCTGACGCTCCTCGCCCGCGGGGGTGGTGGGCCACTCGGGCACCTGCCAGTCGTTCAGGTCGACGATGTGCTCGGGCATCAGGTCGCCGGAAACGAAGGTGTTCTCGGTGAAGTGCATGGGCAGCCCGAACTTTTCGAACCGCTCCAGCACCTCGTTCAGCTTATCCATGCCCCAGAAGCCCTGGTGCTGGTGGCTCTGGATGCCGATGACGTCCATAGGCACGCCGGCGTCAAGGCAGCCCTGGATCAGCTCGGCGTACTTGGGAGAGGTGTTGAAGTCATTGAGCAGGAGCGTGGCGTTGGGATCCATCGCGCGGGCCTGGTCAAACACCGCCTTCACCAGCGGCACACGGCCCATTTCGGCGCACAGGCGGGTCACGGCATTATCGTACTTGTCAAAGACGGGCATGATGACCACCTCGTTGATCACATCCCACATGTGGATATGATCCTTGAAGGCCGTCATCTCGCGGCGGATACGGGCCAGCTGATTCTCCAGCACGTCCTTGTTGTCGCGGCCCAGCAGCCACTTCGCCACGCCGGAATGCCAGCACAGCGGATGGCCCTTCAGCTCCACCTCATTCTCCCGGAGGAAGCTGGCGGCACGCAGGGTCGCCTCCTCCATCGTCTGACCCTCCACGGGCTCGTAACGGTTCTGGTAGAAGGACATGGTGCCGAAGTTGAAGATGGCGGACCAGCTCTCCCACATACGCTCCAGCAGCGCCTTGCGGGCAGGCGGCGTGGCGGGATCGAGCATCTCGGTCACCCAGAACACGTTGCTGCCGAACTTGAACTCATGCTTCTTCAGCTCCACCGTCACCTTGCGGCCGGCGATGGGCGTGTTGCCATCCATCAGGCGGATGCGGCAGGTACCTTTGCGGTGCGCGTAGCGATCCATATGAGCAATTCCTCCTTTATTCACGAACGATCCTGTATAGGTCGTAGCGGCCGGGCATGGCCCGGAATTCAAAGACGGTCTCGTTTTCCGTCTGGTACAGCGGCTTCACCGTGCGCTTCGCCACGGGCATTTCCAGGGCAGCAACCTTCCCGGCCACATGGATGCGGCCCAGGCTGGGCTGCACGCCCTCGTCCACATAGGGGTAGACGATGAACGCGTCGTTGTCGTAGCAGAACAGGCTGATGCGGCTCTCGCATTCGAGGTGTACACCGTTCACCGGAACAGCGGCGCGCAGTCGGGTCAGCACGTCCACCGGCAGATGGTACAGGTCGGAGAAGGAATCCGGCACGGCCAGCGTCAGCATTTCGCCCTTGCCGTAGGTATCCTGCAGGAGCATGCCGTAGCTCTCCTGCCCCACGCGGGTCTTGATGAGCGCCCAGGAGCTGTTGTTGCGGTGCTCCGGTACGGCAATGTGGATGGCCTTTTCCCCGTGGGGATAGGTCAGCAGGCGGCCGTGCATGCGGCTGTCGACCTGCTCGACGAGGTAATCCTGGGCGATGACATTGCGGCCCGCAAAGCGGATGGAGGTCATGCGCTGGATGCCACGATCCATCGTCGCCTGCACAAAGCCGTGGGTCACCAGCGCTTTGCCGCCACCGGCGACGTAACGCTCCAGCTTGTCCACGATCTCCGGGTCGCAGGCGGAGGAGCGGGTCAGCAGCAGCGCGGGAGCCTCCGCCGGGAAGTAGGGCGTGCACACGATGGGCAGACCCACCATGCCCAGGAAGTCCTGCACATTGTCCTCGCCCTGGCAGTTGTCCGGCAGATAGCAGGGCACGCCGACGGGGTTGCCGCAGTGATCCAGCACCGCGTCCAGCTTGTCCAGCTGGAAGCCCAGAGCAGGGACGTTCATGGTGTCCGCCAGCGCCTGGAAGCAGAACATCATCATTTCCTTCGGCTTGGAGAACGCCGTCAGATACGCCTGTTCCAGGTAGTACTCGGTGATGTGCATGTCGAAGGGATCGAACCAGCCGCCGCCGTTGTGGCCGGGCCACATGTTCTCGAAGTAGGTCATCAGCGAGTAGCTGAGGTAGCGGGGCAGATGCTGATCGGTGGTGACGGGATCGCGGGTCTCGGTGCCGGTGTAGAGGTTATCGAAAATGGTGCGCTGCTGGGCGGGGTTGTAGCCCGTCTCCTGATAGCTCTCGGCCCAGTTGGGATACTTGATGGTGATGGAGCACTTCGGGTTGACGGCCTTCGCCGGGGCGATCATGTGCTCGATGCTCACGCGCTGCATCAGATCCAGGCGGTAGCGCTCCCAGCTGCCGTCGGTGATGCCGTTTGCGGCATTGAAGGCGTCTCGGCCGGCGCGGCACTTGTCGCAGGTGCAGTTGGTGAAGTAGAAATCGTCGATTATGAACTCGTCCACCCGGCGGCCCAGGAAGGCGCTGACCTCCCGCAGGGTCTCCAGCATCTTCTCATCGTTGTAGCAGAAGGTGTTGAACATGCGCTGGCGGTCGTCGCCCTCCTCGCGGGGATAGGTGGTGGTGATGCCGCCGGACACCTCGATGCCGTGCTGCTCGAACACAGCCTTGCACATGTCATACTGCTCCGCCGGCGCCATGTGATCGCGGTACGGTTCCAGATATACCTTGTCCAGACGCATGTGACGACCGAAGAAGCGCAGATCCTCCTCCAGCTTTTCCCGGGTGGTTCGCGCGACGCCCTGCGCCACAAAATAGACCACCAGCTTGAAGTTGCGGTAATTGCCCATCAGATTTCTTCCTCCGGAATATATGTTGTTGACAACGAATCAGCGCAGGACGCGCCGTTACGATCATTCTACCACAATGCCGTTGCAAACGCAACCATTTCCTTTGGCATGCAAACAAAAAGGCGGACAGCCGAAGCCATCCGCCAAGGGTCATCAGTCCTCGCCGACCCAGTGCAGCTCCGGCTGCCAGCCCTGGGGCGCGCGCACGGTGATCTCCCGCACTTCGCCGGGCAGGAGGTCAAAGTCGTTGTCCGAAGCAAACACGCCATCCGGCTCGGCGATGTGCAGCTGCCACACGAAGCCGTCGCTGCCAATGCGCAGGCGGACGTTCTCCGCGTCGATGCGCTCCACGGTGCAGCAGGGCTTCGCGCCGGCCCGGCGGACAGCCGCCAGCACCTCGCGGTAGGGCGCGAAGAAGTAGCGGTTCTCCGTCACCGCACCCTCCGCCGTGGTCAGCGTCACATGCAGAATCGTCTCCTCCGGCACGAGGGTGAGGCCGTCCAACGGCGCTTCCGTCACCTTCACGGAGGTGTTCGCCGGGATGACCGCCTCCGCCGCGCCCTCGCGCAGCACGCGGCCAGCCAGGGTCATCACCCGCCAGGCCATGCGGACAGGCTTGTCCGCCAGGGTATCGTTGACCGTCCAGAGGGTCAGGGGCGCGGGGCTGTCCGCCCAGTGGGCGCGGTAGCCCGCCATGCCCCGGAAGCTCTGCACCTCATAGCCGCGCACGACCGGGATGACCTCGGCCATGGCCCGCTTCATGGCATGGTAGGCGGGCTTGCGCCGCCCGGAGCCCACCTGGCCGTTGCCGTAGTCGATCAGCGACCAGTTGTGGATGCCCATCGAGTCGCCCAGCGTCCAGAACAGGAGGCCCGAGCAGACAAACTTGCGGGCGCGGAACTCATCGTAGATATGGCGCAGGATC
>JBGVOA010000517.1:0-1976 GCA_045126095.1 Christensenellales bacterium
AAATGGCCTTCGGCGTGGTGTACGGCGAAAAGCGCGCCGACCCGGACAAGGCCGTCCAGGACGCGATGACCGCCTTCGGGGACGGGCTCTTCCGCGTCTTCCGCAATGCGGAGGAGCTGACCGACCCCGACGCGCCCCTGACCCTCGCCCCGGATGACGAGATCACCCTGATCCGCCTGACGATGCTGGCCGGAAGTATCTGGTAACAAGGAGGAAACGCCATGAACCACGATATCGAAGCCGTGCGCCAGCTGATGGCCGCCGCCCTGCCCGCCTCGCAGACCTCGGACGCTGAGGACATTGCCGCGCGCAAGTCGAAGGCCTTCCGCGCCGCGCTGAAGCGTCTGCCTGCCACCCGCCGCCAGTTCCTGGGCGAATACGGCGGCAGCGACATCGACACCGCCGAGCTGGAGAAGCTCTCAGCCGCCCTGGCCAGCGGCAAATACGACAGGCCAAGCGAGTATGTGGCCCGGCTGGACTGGATCTGGGGCACGTTCATCCCGGAGAGCGCGAAGGCCGAGGCGCTGGCCGCCGTTGACCGCTGCCTCACCCAGCCCTTTGATTTCACCTGGAGCCGCCGCTCGCTGCGCTCCAGCCGCATGGCCGCCTATGCAGAACGCATCCGCCACGTGCTGGCCGCCTTCGCGCAGGACGTGCTGCTGCCCTACGATCTGGCCAGCCTCCTCACCGGCGATGTGCTGCCGGAGGTCGCCAGATACCTGGGCTCCCAGGGCTGGAACCACCGCCACGCCGCCCTGCCCTGCCGCATCGCAGGCGCGCTGGATCGCGGGGACGAAGCAGTCTGCGCCGCCGTCCGCGACATCCTCATGGGCGATGGCAGGGCCACGCTCATGCGCGAGGTGATCCAGGGCGTGACAGAATCCTCCCGCAGCGATATGCACGCCCTGCTGGGGCAGCTACTGCTGGCCGCGCGGCTGCAGGAGGGGCTTCGTCAGGTCATCTGCGAGTGTGCCGACATGGGCACGCAGAGCGCCTTCATGACGCTCCTGGCTGTCATCGCAGAGGGCGACCTCATCCGTTTCTCCGCCGTCAAGCGCGCCGTGGGCACCTGGCTGGGCCTCATCGCCGAAAATTCCGCCGATCTGGAGCGCGTGAGCGGCAAAACCGTCCTCCTCGTCCGCCGCTGCCTGGAGGAGGAAGCCTTCCGCGCGGAGTGCCTCGCCTCCCAGGACAGCATGGCCATCCACGTCGCCCTGTGGGCCATCGGCTTCACGGATGCGGACGCTGCCGCCGCATGCGCCGCAGACACAGCCCTCACCGGCACGCGCCAGCAGCGCCTTGCCTGCGGCTATTTCCTCACCGCGCTGAACCTCAGCCAGCCCGCCTCCGCGCTCGCCCGTCAGGTGCTCGCCGCCTTCCCGGATGAGGCGGACACCCTCGCCGTCTACCTGCCCTTCCTGATGCACGGCCTTTCTGGCCGCCTCTGGCATATCGGGCGCGGCAAGGCCAAGCTGCCTCCACTGACGGATTATTTCGCCGACGAAGCCGAATGCCGCGGGATGATCGACCTGCTGCTGAACATCCGCCAGGGGCTGAAAAAGGCGCAGGTCTTCGATCCCTGCGTGTTCCCGTGGTACAGCGCCAGGCTGGACAAGGGCCTCGTGGCAGAGAAGCTCCTCTGCGCCGCCCTGCTCACCCGCGACGACGAGCTGATCGACTCCCTGCTCCCCTGCCTGACCGAGGCTCCGGTGGACGACCGAGACAACCTGCTGCGCAGCCTCTGCCGCGAGCCAAAGACCCCCGCCCGCCGCAGGGCCCTGCTCACCGCCCTGTGCGACAAGGGCGAATGGGTCCGCCGCTGCGCCGCCGATCTGGCCGAAGACCTGACCCTCCAGTCCGACGATGTGCCCCTGCTGGAGGAGCTGCTGCGCTTCAAATACGCCGACGCGCGCCCGAAGATGATGAACCTGCTGCTCCAGCAGGACGACGACGGGCTTCTCGCCAGCGTCGCGCGC
>JBGVOA010000518.1:0-1220 GCA_045126095.1 Christensenellales bacterium
TCGCGAAGCTGCTCCAGTTCCAGCATGGCGTCGGCCCAGGTCAGGTTGTTGGTGATGTGTTTCATGGTTATTCCTCCTCTTTGCTGTAGCGCTGGACGATGTCATCCAGGATGCGCTTGATGTTCTCGTGGTCGTGGGCCAGGTTGCCGTAACGCTCCAGGATGCGCGGCGGATCCTTCTGCCACACATAGATGCAGAAAGGCTGGTATTTGGTGTGGCCGCCGGAGATCTCGATGTCGTGTACGCCCAGGTCGCGGTAGACAACGTTCTCGCCGTCAAAGACGAACTTCCGGTACGGTGCGCCGCCCAGGTACGCCAGCAGGGTCTGCTGACAGGGCGACAGGTGCTTCGGGATGTCAAAGTACATGGGGATGTTCTCCTTTCGTGTCAGTTGAGAAAATCGGGAAATTCATCTTCTTCCGCTGTGAATTCACCCGTCGGGATGCTGTACAGCCTGCCGTGGATGTAATAGTCCAGCGCCTCCTGCGTCAGCGTGTGGCTGCGGTAGACCATGCCTTCCCGGTGGCGGACGGTCATCTCCTTCGCGTCGACGCCCAGATGAGCCGCCAGCTCCTCACGAAATTCGCGGGTTGTCCGGGCAAAGCCACGGTTGTTGTCCCGGCACCAGCCCTGATAGGCGGCGTAGACCTGCATCACTGTGCTGTGGCGAGGTTTCTCCCCGATGGGCAGGGGCTGCATGCAGTCCTCGAAGAAGGTGATCACCGTGCTGTTGGCCCGCTGGTAACGGCTGCGTTCGTCGCGGACGCTGGCGGGCTCCGACAGACGGTAGCCGCTGCGGATCACCTGCTGCAGCGCCGTCACCAGGCGGTACACAATGCCCTCCCGCTCGGCCAGGAGCCTGTCCACCAGGTGCTTGTCCTGCTTATTCTGCGGGATGACGCGCTTGCAGGGGACCTGCACGATGCGGTCGTGAACCCACTTGCCGTTGTCGCCGCCGAACTTGGGCAGCTGATTCATGCAGAACCACAGCAGGCCGCTGTAGGTGAACTCGAAGCTGTTGTGCCCCTTGAACTCCGCAAAGAGGCTGTCGCCGCCGGTGCATTTCTTGAAGGTCTTCAGTTCCGATACGCTCAGGAAGCTCATGTCCGAACTGCCTGCCAGGCGCTTGCCGTAGATGCTGCCGGTGCCAAAGCGGGCTTCGATCTCCGCCAGGTCAATGCCGATGAAATTGCCCTTGCCCAGCAGATTCTCCACCAGCG
>JBGVOA010000519.1:0-3500 GCA_045126095.1 Christensenellales bacterium
ATCACCATCGGCGCTGCCAGCCGGGCAGACGGCTGCACCCTCTCCATCACCGACAACGGCCCCGGCATCCCCTCCCAGGAGCTGCCGAAGATTTTCGACCGCTTCTACCGCAGCGATTCCGCCCGCAAATCCGAGGGCGGCGGACACGGCCTGGGTCTGTCTATCGCGCGCATCATCGTCAAGGCCCACGGCGGCAAGCTTCGCGTGCGCAGCAAGCCCGGCAGCGGCTCCACCTTCTACGTGGACCTTCCCGCCAGGCAGGAGAGCCTGCACACCGCGCAGCTCACGCCCAAAGCCACCCAGAAAGCCGCTGGTTGATCCCCTTCGCGCCTTCCCGTTTCCGGGAGGGCGCTTTTGTGTTCGTATTTTTGGTCGCTTTTCGCTTGACAAACGAACACTTGTTTGCTATAATGAAATTGTTCAAGAACACCTTGAACGCAAATCCGAACAAGGAGGTGCCCATGAGCGCCATTCAAACCCAACACCGTTTCCGGGTCGATCTGGACAGCTGCCCGCTGGAGGCGACGCTGCCCCGGCCCCTGATGCATAGCGACGCGCTGGCGGACGAGATCGTCCTGGCCGTCCGCCGTGGCGTAAACCCCGTTGACCTTGCCGGCATGACCGTCACCGGCTTTATGACCTTTACCACCCAGCAGACCCTGCCCCTGCCCGGCAGCGTTAACGACAGCATCGTCACCCTTCCCCTGCCGGGTGAAGCCTATGCCGTGCCCGGCGCGTTCACCCTCACCGTGCAGCTGCAGAGCGGCGATACGCGCCACACCCTGCTGCGCCTGACCGGACAGATCGCCCGCACGTCCGCCGATGAATTTATCTCCTCCGGCGAGCTGCTGCCCACCCTGCCCGATCTGCTGGACGACATTGCGGATATGCGCGCCGCCACCCGAGCCGCCCAGGACGCTGCTGCGAACGTCGGGCAGGTCGTCATCGCGGCCAACGCCGCGCCGGCCATCGTGCTGGAGGCCAGCGGTGATCCCATCGCCATCGCCGACGCAGCCGCGCTCCCCGCCCTTGAGGTGTGCACGAATATCCTTGCAGACCGCCAGGGATCCGGCGATGTGTCTCCGGACAATATCCGGCCCTTTATCGGTCACAACGCCGTGCAGCTTTTCCGCGCTGCCGCCTTTGACGCAAGCGCCGATCCGGCCCTGGTCGCCCAGCTGCCGCAGACCATTTTCGGCGGCGTGCTGAACTGGACGCAGGGCACGCTGACCGTCACCCACCTGCTGGATGACCTGACCAACGCCGCCTGGACTGCATCGCAGACAGCCAAGCGCTACCTGGTCCGATACACGACCGACACCTTCGCCGCCCTGGAAGCCTGCAGCCATTTCCCCACGAGCGGCTCCGCCTTCACAAACAGCTGCTGGCGCTCCGGCTCCCAGGCGGCCTTCAACACCGCTTTTGCCACCCTGGCGGAGTGGAAGGCCTACCTGGCGGAGCAGTCCGCCGGAGGCACGCCGCTGTGCATCCTGCGCGGCCTGCCTCCGGTCAGCCAGCAGACGATCACGCTCACGCCGCAGCAGTTGACGCTCCTTGCGGGCAGCAACGCCCTGTGGAGCAACGCCGGCAGCACGGCCCTGACCTACATCGCCGACACCCGCACCTATATCGATAACGCTCTTTCCCGGAGCTGACAAAAAAGCGCATGCTGCATTCAACCGCAGCATGCGTCTTTTATTCGTTTACCAGCTGAGCACCTCGTGACCATCCTCCGTCACCAGCACCATCAGCTCCCACTGCGCCGAGGGCAGGCCATCCTCGGTGAAAATCTCCCATTCGTTGTCCACATGGGTCACCACGTCCGGCTTGCCCATGTTGACCATGGGCTCGATGGTGAACACCATGCCGGGCACCAGCAGCATGTCCGTGCCGCGCTTGCCAGTGTAGCCCACCCAGGGATCCTCATGGAACTCAAGGCCCACGCCGTGTCCGCCGATTTCGCGGACGACGCTGTACCCGTTAGCCAGCGCGTGATCATGCACCGCCTGGCTCATGTCGCCCAGGAAGCCCCACGGTTTAACCTCCTCCAGGCCCTTATAGCAGCATTCGCGCGCCACCTCCACCAGGCGGCGCTTTTCCGGCGTGGTCTCGCCGATGATGAACATGCGGGAGGAATCAGAGAAGTACCCGTCCAGGATGGTGGAGCAGTCCACGTTGACGATGTCGCCCTCCCGGAGGATCACGCTGTCCAGCGGATAGCCGTGGCACACCTGGTCGTTGACCGAGGTGCACACGCTGTACGGAAAGCCCTTGTAATCCAGGGGCGCAGGAATGCCGCCCATGTCCGCCGTCATCTGCCGCACAATGCGGTCGATCTCCCCCGTTGCCATGCCGGGGCGGATCACCCGGGCGATCTCGTCCAGCACTGCCACGTTGATCTTCGCGCTGCGGCGGATGCCCTCCAGCTGGTCCGGGGTTTTGAGCATGGCGCGGGTGGGCGTTTCATGCCCCTTAGCGGCAAAAAGCGCCACGCGGTTATCCTGCGCCATGTGGCAGGCCTTGTACTTGCGGCCGCTGCCGCACCAGCAGGGCTCGTTGCGCCCCGGCAGACGATCGGCAAAGGTGTTCATGGGGAATTCCTCCTGTGTATCACTTTGTTTTGGGTGTGCGGGTATCGCCCAGGCAGAACACAGCCACCACGCCGGGGCCCGCATGGGCGCCGATAACCGGGCCGACATAGGTCAGCCGCACCTCACAGCCAGGCAGCGACGCACGCAGCATATCCGCCAGGCTCTCCGCCTCGGGGGCGCAATCGCCATGGGAGATCATGATCAGCTGCCCGTCAGGATTGACGATGTCGCGCTGGATATGCTCGGCCAGGCTGCTGATGGAGCGCTTGCGCCCCGCAACCTTCTCCCGCACGGCCAGCTTGCCCTTCTCGTCCACATGCATCACGGGCTTGATGCGCACGATGGAGCCCAGCACCGCGCTGGTTTTGGACACGCGGCCGCCGCGGCACAGGTGCATCAGGTCGTCCACCGTGAACCAGTGGATGATGTTCTGCACATTCCCACGCACCCAGCAGGCGTTGTCCGCCAGGGACATACCCTGTGCGCGGTTCTTCAGCGCATAATGCACCAGCAGACCCTGACCCGCCGAGGCGCAGAGGCTGTCCACCACCTCGATGGTGCGCTCCGGGAACTCCCCGCGCAGGTCATCTGAGGCGATCATCGCCGCCTGGCAGGTGCCGGACAGGCCGCTGGAGAAGGCAATGAGCAGCACATCATCCCCACCGGCAAGAATGGACCGCAGGCAATCCGCCCAGCCCTCCGGGGTCACCTGGGAGGTGGAGAGCTGCTTGCCCTGGCGCAGCAGGTCATAGATGCGCTTCGTTTCATCTTCCGAGCCGTCAGGGATATGGGCCTCGCCGTCCAGCAGATAAGCCAGCGGGACAACGGCCAGATACTCCTGCGCTTCGATCCATTCCTTCGGCATATCAATCGCCGAATCCGTTACGATCCAATACATCGGTTACTTCC
>JBGVOA010000520.1:0-17076 GCA_045126095.1 Christensenellales bacterium
CAGGCTTATCCGGGCGTTCAGTACGGCAACAGCCCTTACGATTCGGTGCGGAAGCTGCTGACCTACAATTTTCGGCAGGTAACCCATGACGTCCGCTCTGCGGATGGCGCGTCGGAATTCTACAACGAGCTGTACGCGCTGTACTATCAGGTTGATGCGTCCATCCCATACGATGAAAGGTATCGGAAGGCTTACGAATTTGCGCTGGACGTGATTCCGGAATACCTCTGCGGCGGCGAGAGCGAGCAGTACATCAACACCCACATTCTTCCGCTCTATCCCGACACGATGAAGAAGACCGAGCGCAAGAAGGCCATCAAGGCCGCCATCAAAGAGGCCTTCCGCTCGGACAAGGGCCGTCCGCAGTGGCTGCAAAGCGGCGAGTGGCCTCTGGACAAGGATGGAAAGCCCGCCGTCTACACCGGCAGCAAGTCCATCCACGGCGGCGAGGCGAAACAGTACTATTTCCGCGACGAAAGCGACGGCTCCATCATCACCGTGGAGCAGTTCTACTAAGAGAGAAAAAGACGAGGAGCGCCCGAACGCAGGACGCTCCTCGCTTTTCAGTTCCCGTACTTCTGGATATACTCCTCCAGGCACAGCCCCTCATCGCGCATGGGAATGGAGTGCTCCACGCCGACGTAGCGGATGTGCCAGGGCTCGTAGGCGATGCCGGTGATGTTCGTCTTGTCGATGGGGTAGCGGATGATGAAGCCGTACTCCCAGCAGTGCTGGGCCAGCCAGACGGACTGCTGGGTGTTGGAGAACTGCTGGCCGGGGACGGTGATGTCGAAGGCAAGGCCCGTGTGATGCTCGCTGGCGCCGGGGTCGGCGACAGTTTGACGGGTCTTGGCCTGCGCCTGGGATTTTGTCATGCCATCCTGACGGTAGGCGTAAACCTGCTCGTCGAAAAGCTGCTGCTGGTAGGCGACGCTGCGGTAGCCGGCGCTGACCTGCCAGACCCGGAGGCCGTCGGCGTGGGCGGCGCGCAGCATGGTCAGCAGCGCGTCCGCCGCAACCCGTTCGCCTTCGATTTCGCTGCCCTTGATGGTTACCACGTCGTCATCGCAGTAGCTGCGCATGAGGACGAGCTCGCTGGTCTGGTAGCCGTCGGGGAGGTGGTTGTCCGCATTGACCAGCAGGGGCAGGCCGTCCTGGCGCACCCAAGGCTCGCTGCCGGGGGCAGGGGCGGTGAAGGGTTTGGCAGCGTCGGAGTAGAGCACGGCATTGGTGTTGGGGCCTGCGATGCCGTCCGCGCCCAGGCCGTTGGCTGCCTGGAAGCGGCGCACGGCGGCACGGGTGGCGGGGCCGGTTACGCGGTCCACCTCGTCTGTGTAGTAGCCAAGCTCCTTCAGGCGGGCCTGGAGGCGGTGGACGTCAGAGAGCACCGGTGTGGCGGTCGGGGTGAACGCGGGGGTCGGGGTGATGGCGGCGCGCCGGGCTGCGTCTGAATAGAGCAGCGCGCTGGTTTCTGCGCCGACCCGGCCGTCCGCCGAGAGGGCGTGCTGCTGCTGGAACCAGATGACCGCTGTCTCCGTGGCCGGGCCGAACTGGCCGTCCGCCGTGCCGGTGAGGTAGCCCAGGTCGATCAGCCGCTGCTGAAGCTGCATCACCTGCTCGCCCCGGGAGCCGTTGCGGAGAACCGGTGCGCGGGTGGGCGCGTTGGGGTCGGGGGTCACCAGCAGCATGTTGTTGCCATAAGCCGGGCTGGGTGTGGGGAACAGGGATTGCTCGTGCTTCACCCGCGCGTTCAGGTTGGAGGTGTGGACGCCCAGCACCACCGCCGCTACCAGCAGCGCGAACAGCGCGATATACATTGCGAAAAGCCCGATGGACGTGGGCCTCTTGTCAGCCATGAGATCACCTCGGTAAATGGTAGATACCCCTTAGTATACGATATTTTTCCGGCGGATGCAAGGACTGACTTGTAAAAACGCAGCGCACAGCGGGGCGTTGGGCGGCGCCTCCGATAATCCTTGCCTGGTTGGGGAAAAATCGGCTTGCGGGCGTATGCTGCATTCATGTCCGCGTCACAATGCTGTGGTAGGATTGCCTGTATGACAAGGAGGAATTGCCCATGAAGGATTTGCTTGCCCGAGCCGCTGCGGCTGCTGCGCAGCTCACGGCGGACCGCCGCTATCTGCATGCCTGCGCCGAAACTGGCTTTGATCTGCCCCGGACGTACCAATATGTGTGGAATGCGCTGAAGGAGATGGGCTGTGCGCCCCGGAAATGCGGGCGCTGCGGCATTGTTGCCGATCTGGGGCGGGGCGAGCGCTTCGCCCTGTTGCGGGCGGACATGGATGCGCTGCCCATCCGCGAGGAGGCTGCCGTCCCCTGCGCCTGCCAGGAGGGGCGGATGCACGCCTGCGGACACGACCTGCACACAGCGATGCTCCTGGGGGCCGCGCGGCTGCTGAAGGCGCAGGAGGCAGCGCTGCCCGGGCTCGTCCGCCTGATGTTCCAGCCCGCCGAGGAGATTCTCGAGGGCTCGGCGGACATGCTCTCCGATGGCCTGCTGGAGGGCGGCGCCTGCGCGGGAGCTTTCATGCTGCATGTGCTGACGAACCTCGACCTGCCCGTGGGCACAGCCATCGTTTCTGCGCCCGGCGTGAGCGCTCCGGCGGCGGCCTTCTTCCGCATTGACGTGCAGGGGAAGGGCTGCCACGGCGCGATGCCCCACACGGGCGTTGATCCGCTGCTGACGGCGGCGCACATCGCGCTGAACCTGCAGGAGATCCAGAGCCGCGAGCTGTCCATGGGCGAGAATGCTGTAATGACCCTGGGCATGCTCCAGGCGGGGGATAGTGCCAATGTCATCCCCGATCAGGCGGAAATGGCGGGCACCCTGCGCGCCTTCGGGGATGAAACGGTTGCCCTCATGGTGCGCAGAGCACGGGAGATCGCCAAGGCCACGGCACAGACCTTCCGGGCTACGGCGGACTTTGCCGTCACCAGCAGCGTCCCCACGCTGGTCAACGATGCGCGCCTTTCCGATCTGGCGCTGCGGATGTTGACGGCCCTGCTGGGCAGCGACGGCGCTCTTCGCAGCGACGCGATGTCCGGCGAGGGGAAGAAGTCCACCGGCTCGGAGGACTTTGCCTTCGTCAGCCATGCTGTGCCGTCGCTGATGGTGGCCCTGGCAGCGGGCAGGCCGCAGGACGGGCATGCGCACCCCGCTCACCACCCCATGACCACCTTTGACGAGGCGGCCCTGCCCACCGGTGCGGCGGTTTATGCGGCCCTGGCGCTGGCGGCGCTGGAGTAAAAGCGGTTACATGTGCCCGTGACCCTTGACACTTCCCGGAACGTGTGCTATGCTGGATGCAGATGCTGTCTGTTCGTACAACAAATGAAGCACCGGGAGGTACGTTATGCATACCACGCTCCTGATCATGGCGGCGGGCATGGGCTCGCGCTTTGGCGGCTGCAAGCAGATTGCACGCATGGGGCCCCACGGGGAGATCCTGCTGGAGTACTCCATCCACGATGCGGTGGCGGCGGGCTTTGACAAGGTCGTTTTCGTCATCAAGCGCAGCATGGAAAAGGATTTCCGCGAGGTCATCGGCGACAAGCTGGCCGGAAAGGTGCAGGTGCACTATGCCTTCCAGGAGTTCGACTCCCTGCCCGGCGGCTTTGTGCCCCCGGAGGGCCGCTTGAAGCCCTACGGTACGGTGCACGCCGTGCTGGCCGCAAAGGACGTGATCCACGAGCCCTTTGCCGTCATCAACGCCGATGATTTCTATGGCAGGGAAGCCTTCTTCATCATGGCGGAGAGCCTGCGTCGCCTGCAGGGACAGTCCGCCGCTGCCTCCATGGTGGCATACAACCTCTGCAACACCGTGTCCGAAAACGGGCATGTGACCCGCGGCATCTGCGAGACGGATGCATCCGGCCATCTGACGAAGGTGACGGAGACGTACAAGATCCGCCCCTTCCCGGACGGGACGATCCGCGATGTGAACTTCCGCGAGGAGGGGGATATCCTGGACCCGAAGGCGCTGGTGTCCATGAATTTCTGGGGCCTGACGCCCTGGTTCTTCACCGTGGCGGAGCGCGACCTGGCGGCCTTCCTCCAGGCGGACGGCGGCGATCCCATGAAGAAGGAATACGTTCTGCCCACGGCCATCGACCGTCTCATGCACACCGACGGGCTGAAGGTGGAGGTCAAGTCGACGTCCGCAACCTGGTTCGGGGTCACCTACCCGGAGGATCGTCCGGCGGTGGAGGCGGCGCTGCGGGAGTTGCACGATACGGGCGCTTACCCGGCGGTGCTGTAACGGAAGTATTGATGTTTTTCAGTGAAATATTCGCCAAATGCCCTCGCGCTACTTGCCGCGGGGGCGTTTTTGTCGTATAATAAGGTATGGTGCGCCCGGGGATATGAGAGCCCGGAGCGCATATACGTCAGCAAAACAAAACAGAGGAGATGCATGCATGAAGATCCTGCTCACCGGCGGCGCCGGATTCATTGCGACCCATACCTGTGTGGAATTGTGCAGCGCGGGCCACGAGGTCATTATCGTGGACAACTACGTCAACTCCAACCCGGAGGCGATCCGCCGGGTGGAGGAGATCGTGGGCCATCCTGTGAAGGCCTACGAGGCGGACGTGTGCGATGCGGATGCGATGGAGCGCATCTTCAGCGAGAACACGATCGACGTGGTGGTGCACTTCGCGGGCCTGAAGGCCGTGGGCGAGAGCGTGCAGATCCCCCTGCGCTATTACCGCAACAACCTCGATTCCACCCTGACGCTGTGCGAGACCATGGCAAAGCACGGCGTGAAGAAGCTGGTCTTCTCCTCCTCTGCTACTGTCTACGGCGTGCCGGACGAGGTGCCCCTGCGCGAGGACATGTTCTGCAAGGGCTGCACCAACCCCTACGGCTGGACGAAGTACATGATCGAGAAGATCCTGCAGGGCGTTGTGACCGCCGATCCGGAGTGGAGCGTGGTGCTGCTGCGCTACTTCAACCCCATCGGCGCGCATGAATCCGGCCGCATCGGCGAGGATCCCAACGGCATCCCCAACAACCTCATGCCCTTCATCACCAAGGTGGCCGCCGGTCAGCTGGATCACCTCACCGTGATGGGCAATGATTATGACACCCACGATGGCACCGGCGTGCGCGACTACATCCATGTGGTCGATCTGGCGCGCGGCCACGTCAAGGCCTGCGATTATGCCGCAGAGCATCCCGGGTGCGAGATCTTCAACCTGGGCACCGGCGTGGGCTATTCCGTGCTGGATATCGTCAAGGCCTTCAACAAGGTTAACGACATGGCGCTGTCCTATGTGATCGGCCCGCGCCGCCCCGGCGACGTCGACGCCTGCTTCGCTGATCCGAAGAAGGCCCGCGAGGTGCTGGGCTGGGAGGCGACCAAGACGCTGGAGGACATGTGCCGCGACGCGTGGCATTGGCAGAAGAACAATCCCCGGGGCTATCAGGGCTGATAGGACCCCATCCGGCGCGGAGGCTCATGCATACGGGCTTCCGCGCTGTTTGCGCATTGAAACACAGCGGAGGGAACGGGTATGAAGCGTTATGTGCTTTTCGTCGGCGGTGGCGGCGCACGGGCAGCGGAGGCGCTGCTGGTGGCGGCCTCGGCGGGCGTGCTGCGGGCGGAGACGATCGAGGTGCTCCTGGCGGACGCCGATCATCACGGCCTGAACAGCGCGGAGCTGCTCAGGGCGAAGTATGCCGATTATGCCCGCATGCAGGAGACGCTTCCGGGCGGCTGCGCGCCGGAGGACCTCTGCCCCTTCCACACGATGCTGAATTTCCGCGCGTGGCCGGCGGAGCTGCCCGGCGGCGCCAAGACGCTGGAGGAAATGGTGCAGGCCCGGGAGACGGACGCGCTTTTGTGCCAGGCGCTCTTCGGTGCGGATGCGGCGCAGATGGATCTGCGCGGCGGCTTCCATGGCCAGAGGACGCTGGGGCAGACGGTGTTTGCGGCGCTGTTGGCCGCGTCGGCAGAAAATGCGGAGGACGAGCTCCAGCGCATGCTGGCGGACATGAACGCGGCCCTGGATGCAGGCGAGGAGGTGCGCGTGGCGCTGTGCGGCTCGGTGACGGGCGGCACGGGCGCGGCGGGTCTGCCGCTGCTGGCGCGCCATGTGCGCGATGTGACCGGCGGACGGGCCCGCATCGGTGCGGTGCTCCTGGCGGCCACGGGCGACCATGAGGATGCGCAGAAGGCCCGCGAGGCCATTGCAGACTTTGCGGGCGAAAGTGCCTGCAGTGCGGTGTGCCTGCTGGGTCTGCCCCGCAGCAGCTGCTCGGCGGCCCCTGCGAATTACGCCCACCTGACGGACTGGCTGGCGGTGTACAGCCTGGATATCATGCTCCACCGTCCCATCTGGCCGGAGGGGCTCTTCACCGTGCAGACGGACGTGGGCCCGCTGACCTGGGACATCTTCGGCAAAGCGGCGGCTCGCTATCGCCTGGGCTATGGCCGTCTGGCGAAGGCGGCTGCGGCATGGACGCAGATCATTGCGCCGCAGGTGGAAAAGCGTCTGAATCGGCCCTTCTTCCTCCGGGACAGCCTCTGGGGGTGGTACGCGCACTTCTTCCGCAAGAGCGGCTGCGAAAAGACTGTCTGCCTGGAGGACGCGGCCAGCATGACCCGCCTGATGCGCGTGGCGCTGATCTGGCTGGGCGGCCTGATGCATACCCTGCCGCCGGAAATGAGCCACCATCATCAGCTGGCCCCGGCGCAGGCGGAGGCCCGCGAGCACTACCGCGGTCTGGTGGAGCTGGTGGGTCAGCTGACCGTGCTGGACGAGGAAGCCCAGCAGAGCGTGGCCTACGAGGAAAGCCGCGTCTACCGCGACGACGCGGGCGAGTCGGCAAGCGAGTCCGCCCAGACGGTGCGCCGCATTGACGCGATCCGCCAGGAGATCGAACGGCGGACCGCCGCGCAGCAGGGGATGAACCGGCGCATCGGCGGTGCAGCGGCCATGCGCATCATTCAGCATGCCCTGCTGGATGCGCAGGAGGAGTCCGCTGCGCTGCAGGAGCGCTACCGGGAGGCGAACCGCCGCATCGACCATGCGGAGTCCATCGCCGCCCCACAGGATCTCTACCGCATCACCGACGCGCGCACCAAGCTGGAGCGCATGGTGCGGCATCAGCAGCTGCTGGATGCGAAGGAAAGCTTCATTACCGAGGCCGTCCGCCGTGCCGAGGGCGATGAGGTGCGCTTTGCCAAGCCCGAAATCACGGGCGCTGGCGCGGGCAACGGCATGCTGCATGCGCGCATGCTGGACAAGCTGCTGCTGCAGGAGCGCCGCGTGCGCGCAAGCGAGGTGGAGGCGGCGTATCCGGAAATGGTGCAGCCCGCTGACGGCCGCCCGCTGAAGGCGACCCTCAAGCGGATCAGGAAGGCCCCTGTGAACGAATATGCCCCGGTGATGAGCCTGCTGACGGCGCTCATTCGGGAAGCGATGGAGGAGGTGTGAGGATGAAGGAGCTGGTGTTCCTGCCCGACCGCGATGGCCGGGATGAGCTGGGCGACGCAGCAGGCTTCGTGCGCATGGGCGCATCGGCGGCTGCCCTGGGCGATCTGGCGGCCCGGCTGACGGCCCCCTCCCGCGAAAAGCAGACGGCTGCGGCGGACGAGACCCTCTGGCGCAGTGCCCTCGCCCTCGCCCTCCTGACGGATGTGTGGGCAGGCTGCGGCACGAAGCTGTCCGTCGTGACGGTGGACGAAACAACCTCGGCCTTTGCCTCCTGGGTGCTGGCCTCGCGCCCTGAAACGGAGCGCGGAAAGCCGATGCACCTGCTGCTGCTGGAGCGGTCAGGCGCAAGGGTACTGCTGGGTCTGGCGGACGAAAAGCAGGGCGTGATTCTGCCCGCGCAGCGCGTGCCGCTGACGGACGCAGCACCGGAACGGGCCGCGTGGATCGACCGGGAAAAGGGCCTGGTCAGCGACCCCGCCCCCTTCCTGAATGAAAAGGACAGGACGATCCTCCTGCGGCGCATGGCGGCCCTGGGGCTCTCGGCCCCGGCAGCGGTCGCCTTCCGCGAGGCCCTTGAAAACGCGGATGCAGCGGAAGTGGAAGCTGTCCGCATGCAGGAGGAAGCGGCCCTGGAGCGCCTGGCGGTGCGCATGGAGGCCGTCTGCGGCCTGAAGGATTTTGATGCGCTTTCCTTCCGCGAGGAGCCCTATGCGACGGGCGGAAACGCGCTCCTGCGCTGCCTGGACAAGTCGGAGGATGCGCTGGCGGCCGATGCGGGCGAGTGCCGCACCTGGCTGTGGAACAGCGTGCCCTTTGCCCGCAGCAGCCGCATGCTGGGCCTGACCGGGGTGAATCACCCCTGCGCAGAGGCGGCGCTGGAGGAGATCACGAGCGAACTGACCATCATGAGCGGCAGCTCCGTCCGCTGGAATAATGCCGCAGCGGCGGAGATGCAGCGCTGGCTGGATTCGCAGCGGCTCAATGCGCAGCTGCTGCCCCAGGCGCGGGCGCGGCTGGAGGCTTCCTGCGCGCTGCTGAAGGAGAATGGCCAACAGGTGCAGTCCGCCGTGACGCTGACCTGGCCCTGGAACGCGTCCTCCGGTGCGGTGCGCGCACTGTTGATGGAGGCCTTGGGCGAAAGCTGGCTGGAGGCGGCGGCAAACCCCTTCAGCGACTGCCTGACCAAGCTGACCGGCCATGTCCTGGGCGATACGGCCCTGGAAAGCAGCTGTGCCTGCGCGGACGGGGTGCTCCTGCCTCCGCTTTCGCAGTCGCTTTCGGCCTGCGTGGCCCGGGCGGGCCTGGAGGGCGGCCTGGCGATGGATACGATCCGCTTCACCCCCCGGGAGGATGGCGGCATCACGGCCTCCTTCCTGCTGCGCGGCGCGGGCGAGGTGCTCATGTCCCGCACCTATGGCCCGGAGGAGATCCTCGTGCTGGAGGAAGCGGAGGCGCCCACGGTGGCGGTGTGGCCCTGTCTGCCCATGGCGGACTGGCGCGCCTACCATGTGTTTGTCCGCGGGAATGTGGAGGTGTCCGCCTGCCGGAAGGACGGCTGGACGAGCCTCGCGCCCTCTGCGGACGGCCCGGATGCGCCCTGGCGCTGCCTGTCCCTTGAAGAATATCCCGGCAGCCTGAGCCTCCTCAGGGATGGCCTTTGCCTTGGTGCGCTGCCGAACCTGCTGCCGGAGTTCCGTGCGGAAAAGCGCGGCGACGTGGTGGTGGGCGTCGACCTGGGCAGCAGCCAGACCACCACGGCCTTTGCCTGGGATGGCGTGCCCGGCGTGCTGGAGGGGGCTCCCATGACCCGCCTGCTGGTCTCTCCGCAGGAGCTGCCGGACGACGGCTTCCTGGGCGGCCTGACCCCTGCCAGCATCGTGCCCACGGCGGTGGTGCTGACCGGCCCCGGCGAGCGTCTTTTTGTGGACGGCTACGCGTACCGCCCCGGCAGCCTGCAGGCGCTGGCGGCGATGGACGAAACGCTCCTGCGCAGCCGGCTGAAGTGGCGCTCGGATGTGGATTCCGTCAGGGCGCGGCGGATGCTGCTGCATCAGGTGATGCTGGGGGCGGCGCTGACGGCGACTGCGGCGGGCGCGACGAGCGTCTCCTGGCGGCTGACCATCGCCGACGATATGGGCGACGAGGGCCGCATGGCCATGCTGGACGCGATGGGCGCGCTGGCCATCGAAGTGGAGGATGAAAGCGGTCTCCGTCTGACGGCGGGCGTGCCCGCGGTGCAGTGGGCCGAGGAAAGCATGGCGCTGATCTCCTGCCTGCGGGCCGAGGGCAATGGCCGGGGCAGCTGCGTGGCACTGGATCTGGGCAGCGGCAGCACCAAGGCCCATCTGTGGCTGATGAATCAAAACCGTCCGGCGGCAGGCGCGGTGGTGTTTGAGGGCGTGCAGGACGCGCTGCTCCGTCTCTACCGTCAGCAGCCGGTGCGTCTCCTGGAGGATCTGGCGGACAGCGGCGACGAAAGCCTGCTGCAGGATGTGCTGACCCTGGTGGACGAGCTCAACCCGGATTACGCCGGGCCCCGTCAGGCGGACAAGCTGTCCCTGATGCTGGATATGCTGCTGGACACGCACCGCACGGTGATCGGCCAGCACTTGAGCGCCCGGGCGATGGAGCGTCCGACGCATATGCAGTCCGTCATGCTGGAAACGGCGGCGGCCGCGCTGTACAGCGTGGGCCTGATGCTGGCGCAGGCGGGCGAAAACACGATGCAGAGCCACCTGCTGCCCCAGGATATGTCCGTGTGCCTGACGGGCCGGGGCGCGTGGCTGCTGGATACCCTTCCGCACGTCTCCCGCAGCGCGCTGGAGCGGCTGACCCATCTGCCCCTGCGGCTGGAGCACCCGGTGCGCTTCATCACCCTGCGCACGGCGGCATCCCCGGCGCAGAGCGTGGCCATGGGCCTGACGGTGACGCGGGAGATGGGCAATGTGGCTGACGCACCCATCGTCCGCACCCGCGAGAGCTTCTCCGGGCTGATGCAGCGGCTGATGCTGCACCTGTGCGCAGCCTTCCCGATGCACATGTGGCTGCTGCACGAGGGCCTCTACGATTACCAGACCGGCGCGCTGACCCTGGCGGGCGAGGACAGCATCCGCCGTGCCGCCGCCCTTTGCTATGACGAGGAGGAGGAAATCGCGCCCATGGTGACGACCTTCGTCCGCCTGCTGCGCGAAAATCCCATCCTGCCCGACAGCATGATCGACCCCGGCGCATAACGCGCAGAAAGGTGCACCATGAAGGACTGGCGCAAGCTCCTGAAGGAATATGCGTGGCTGACCGCCGCAACGCTGCTGATGGTGGCGGGCATCTACTTCTTCAAATTCCCCAACAACTTTTCCACCGGCGGCGTAAGCGGCATAGCGGTCATCCTGGGCTATTATTTTGAGGGGGTGGTGACCCCCGGCACCTTCGTGATGGTCATCAACGTGCTGCTGCTGATCCTGGGCTTTGCGGTGTTCGGCAAGGGCTTCGGCAGCAAAACCGTCTATGTCAGCCTGCTGATGAGCGGCGCGACCTGGCTGCTGGAGCGCATCGTCCCCATGAGCGCCCCCATGACGGCCCTGGCAGACCCGGCAGCGGCCCAGCCCTTTGTGGAATTGATCTTTGCCGTGTCCCTGCCGGCGCTGGGTTCGGCCATCCTCTTCAACATGAACGCATCCTCCGGCGGCACGGACATCGTGGCCATGGTGCTGCGTAAGTACACCTCGCTGGATATCGGCAAGGCCCTCTTGTGCTCCGATATCGCCATCACCCTGATGGCTTTCGTGGCCTTCGGACCTGCCACGGGCCTGTATTCCATCCTGGGCCTGGTCATCAAGTCCCTGCTGGTGGACATGGTGCTGGAAAACATCAATACCCACAAGTATTTCCACATCATCACCACCAGGCCGCGGGAGATCGAGGCCTACATTACAGACACCCTCAAGCGCGGCGCGACGGAGCTGCATGGCGAGGGCGTGTACACCCACGAGGACCGCACGGTGGTGATGACCGTCATGTCCCGCCGCGAGGCTGTGCTGCTCAGGCGGCATGTGCGCAGCATCGATCCCCATGCCTTTGTGCTCATCATGAACACGGGCGAGATCGTGGGCAAGGGCTTCCGCGGCGTCAACTGATGCCCGAAACCTACCTGAATTACCTGAAACCTACCCTGAAATGGAGGCTGAACCAGCCATGACTGAGCATATCACATCGCTGAAGAACCCGAAGATCCTTGCCTGGAAGGCCCTCAAGGATCGCAAGGGCCGCAAGGAAAGCGGCTGCTTCCTGGTGGAGGGCCGCAAGATGGTGGAGGAGGCGCTGTCCTCCGCCTTCAAGGTGGAGGCGGTGCTGGCGGACGCGGAGCGTGCGGCGGACATGCAGCTGCCGGCGGATGTGCCGCTCTACACCATGCCGGAGCATGTGCTGGCGGCCGTCTGCGACACGAAAACCCCGCAGGGCGTGGCGGCTGTGCTGCGCATGCAGCGCTCGCCTGCGCTGGGTGGGCGGCTGGTGGCGCTGGACGGCGTGCAGGATCCGGGCAATGTGGGCACCATCCTGCGCACGGCGGATGCGGCGGGCTTTGAGGGCGTGCTGCTCTCCCAGCAGTGCGCGGACGCCTTCAGCCCCAAGGTGCTCAGGGCCACGATGGGCAGCATCTTCCGCATGGCCATTGAGGTGACGGATGACCTGCCTGCCCGGCTGACCGCCCTGCGCGGGAGCGGCTTCAGCATCCTTTCCTCCCAGCTGGACGGCACGCCCTTCTACGAGCGCGCGCCGGTGGGGGACAGGTATGTGCTGGTGATAGGCAGCGAGGGCAATGGCGTAACGGACGAGGTGAAGGCCGTGGCCACCCACCGGGTGAAGCTGCCCATGCGCGGAGGCGCGGAGAGCCTCAACGCGGCGGTGGCGGCGGGCATCATGATGTACGACCTGACGCGAGAACTGTCCGCAGAATAAAAAAAGACGCGATGCGGCGTGATGCTGCATCGCGTTTTTGCTGTCCTTACTTGGGCAGCGTGATGGAGTAAATGAGGTTGTTGCTGGCCACGATGGCGTAGCCGTTGTTGGTCAGGCCAATGAAATCGGTGACCTGCTGGCCCTCGGCCAGGGGGATCTGATGGGTGTAGAAGCGCTGACTGTCCACGCTGCCGGAGTACATGTATTTGGAGGAGAAGGCGTAGAGGCGATCCTTCTCGACTGCGGCGCCGATGCAGACCGTGGGCAGGGTGTAGCGGCGGTCAAAGCCGGGGGAAACAACGCGCAGCTCGTTCATGCCGCTGCTGCTGGATTGCTCCGTGGGGGCGAGCAGGATGCGGGCTGTGCCGCGCTTGGGGTTGCTGTGATCCAGGTAGCGCCAGCCGTAGACGAGCTTCTTGCCGGAAACGTCCTCAACACCGCGGTAATCATAGGTGTACATCTGCTGGGTGGTGAAGACGTTCAGCCGATCGTTGAGGTAGATGACCTTGCTGGGCAGGTGATTGGTGAGGGTGGCGATGCCGGTGTTCATCTGGCCGACCTGGAAGGTCTGCAGGAGGGAGGTAACCACGGGGGCGTAGTAATCGTAGGAGAGGGCCCACATGTATTCGTCGCTGTTGCCGTAGAAGCCGCAGTCCAGCATCACCTGGCCATCGAACTGGGTGGTTTCATAGTCGATTTCCGCGCCCTGCAGATCCTTGACGTACACGGTGGGAGTGAGCTCATCGCCGGTGACGATGGCGGCATGCTTTTTACCGATGCGGGCGAAGATAATCCGGTCGTTCATCGCGCGGTTATAGGAGGATTTACCCTTCGCATCCACGATGGCCAGCTGGCTGCCCGTCCAGGTGATGATGTGCGTGTCCGACACGGAGAAGGCCGCGCCGCTGCCCACGGGATAGGACCACTCGATGCTGCCGCCGGCGTTGACGAAGTGGATGGACGCGCCATCATAATACAGCACGCCGTCCTGGAAGGCAGTCACGTCCTGGTGCGCATAGCAGGGCAGGGCGGTGGCGGTGATGGGATGCGAGCGCGAGCGGAGCAGGCTGATGGCAAGCAGCAGAACGCCCACCGCTGCGATGACGCTGAGCAGAATGATCCAGTTACGGATCTGCCGCTTGCGCTGCTGCTTTCTCTGCTGCTCGTTGACAGCAGGATTCTTGAATCTGTTCTCCATGATTGAAGCTCCTTCAAATGCATAAAAGGGCGTATCCACATACGGATACACCCTATTATAGCATCAAAATCCCATCCTTGCAACAGGTCAGAGAGATTTGAGCAGCTCGATCATGTCGCGGAAGCTGCCCTGGGGGCCCGTCCAGGGGGCATTGGCGTCGGGGAGACGGCAATCGGTGACAAGGTAGGCGTCCATCCCGGCGGCGCGGGCGCAGGCCATGTCCTCCCGGTCGTCGTTGCCGATCATCAGGCATTGGTCAGGAGTCACGCCGATGCGCTGGCACACATGGGCGAAGTAGGCGGGGTTCGGCTTGCAGAAGCGGTCGGTGGAATAGCAGGTGACCAGGTCGAAGTCCGCCGGAGTCAGCCCCAGCCAGCTCATGCGGGTTTCCTGCCCCTGCATGGGGAAGAGCGGGTTCGTGGCCAGCACCACCTTCTCCGCCTTTTCATGGGCGATGCGCACGGCCTCCACCGCCAGCGGATTGGCCTTAGTGGCGATACGGGCGGCGTGGAAGCCTGTGCCATAGAAGCGGTCGCACCGGGGCTCCACGGCGGCGCGGTCAACGCCGGTTGCCTGCGTGAAGACGTCCCAGAAAACATCAGCGTTCAGGCGGCTGCCATCGTTCTTCATCATGGCCTTCGTGCCGCCCCAGATGGCCTTGATCAGCGCCTCCTGGGGAATGCCGAAGTCCGCCAGCTCAGCGGCCAGCGCGCCGAAATAGGCCCGGGCAAAGCCCTCCAGCTCCATGGGTAGGAGCGTGCCGTCCAGATCAAACAGGATTGCCTGATACTTCTTCATAATGCCCTCCTGAAATGCGTGATGCAGCCATTATACCGCACCCCGCGCAGGATTGCAAGCGGCCTCATTCTGCCAGCGCGCTGCGGATGGCGGCGGCCAGGAAGTCTGCCGTGCCCTCGCCGCCCTTGCTGTCGATATTGCGGCGGAAGTCCGGGGTTTCGTACACGTCCGCCAGGCCCAGGAGCACCTCGTCCGTGCAGGTGTAGAAGTGTTGGGTGATGAAGGCCTGCAGCTGGCGGACGAAGGCGTGGGCCTCGGGCGCGTCGGGGGAGGCGGGGCGGCTGTGGCCGAATGCGCCGATGAGGGCCATCAGCGCCTGACCATTCTGCTCGTTTTCGCCCTTCCTGCGGGGACGGGAGGCGTATTCCTGCCAGGCGGGGGTACTGCCCCAGGCAGCCTCGGCCTGGGCGGCCATGTCTTGGGTGCGGTGCTCGTTGAAGGCGTCAAAGTTCATGTGATCCATTCCTTTCTGTCGCAGCTCACCGGTCAGGGTGAGCAGCCGGTCGATGTGGGCGCGCTGCATGGTCAGCAGCCTTTCCTGTAAGGCGAGCAGCCGGTCGGGGTCAGCGCCGGGATGCGCCAAAAGGCGGCGGATGCTTTCCAGCGGCAGCCCGGTCTCCCGCAGGAGCAGGATGCTGTGCAGACGCTGCAGGGAGGCCTCGTCATAATGGCGGTATCCGGCCTGTGTTACCTCTGCGGGCGGCAGCAGGCCGATGCGGTCGTAATGCCGCAGGGTGCGGATGGTCACGCCGGTCAGGGCGGAGAGTTCGCCGATGGTCATCGCATCGCCTCCTTTCATCATCAGCATAAACCATGACGTAAGGGGAGAGTCAAGGGCTTTTTCGCTTTTTTTGCAAAAAGGACGACCTCCGCGGGGGAAGTCGTCTGTGCATTACTGGGCGGGTTCAAGATCGGTGGGGGTCACGGGCGGCTCGTTCATCAGGTCGTGGATGAAGATGTCCATGAAGCGCAGGACGTTTTCGTCGTTGCCCGTGTCGTGGAAGACGGCGATGTACATGTCCTTCGTGTCCATGGAGAGGACGCCGTTCGCGCTGGGGAGGTTGCGGCAGGGGATGCCGTAGACATGCTTTTCACCCGTGTCATCGTTGGTGCGGCGGCCGCGGGTGAGGCTGATCCCGGCAGCCTCCAGGTCGGAGACGAGGTCGGGCAGAACGACGTCCAGCGGCTGGCAGGCGCCCTCGGCGGCCCAGGTCTGGAACGTCTCGGTGGGCAGGACGTAGATGTCGCATTCCTTGCCGGCGGCGCGGGTCATCAGGATCATATCGCCGTACATCTGGTCGGGAAGGATGTACATCGGCTCCACCTGCTCCATCTCCGGCAGGTACAGGCGCTGCACCTCCGCCATGTAGGCGACGGCGTTCGTTTCCGGGGCGGCGCTGTATACGCCCAGAATGACCTTCTTCTCCTCCGGCGGACGATAGGCGGTGCTGGCGTAGAAGATGCTCCAGGTCATGAAGGACAACACGACGAGCAGAATGTACTTCCACCAGCTGTAGGTGAAATGATCCTGGATTTTCTTGCGGGTGACGGGTGTTTTCACGGGGATTCCCCTCTTTCGATCAGTGTGCGTTGTGCATAATATATCGCAGGATTGTGAAATGCGGATGAATACCCGTCCATGATAGCATATTTTGCGGACAATGGCAAGGCGGAGACGTGCTGCGTTGACAAAAGGGCGAAATGTTGCTAAACTAACATATAGAATGTACATTGCAGAAACGGAGACCTCTGGATGAATATCACCTTTATGATCGGCAACGGCTTTGATATCAATCTGGGCCTGAAAACCTCTTATGCGGACTTCCTTGACCACTATCTCTCCCAGCCGGACGGGAGCGGCGTGATCGGCCGCTTCAAGCAGTCCATTGCCCGGGAGATGGAAACATGGACGGACGTGGAGATTGCCCTGGGCCAGTGCACGCGGGACTTTTTCGGCGACACGGCCAGCGCGGACTTCCTTGCCTGCTATGACGACCTCTACGACCGTCTGGCGGCGTATCTGGCCCAGCAGGAGTCCCACGCGGAGGCGCTGGGCGAGGAAAAGCTGCGGGAGGCGATGGCCTTCGCGCTGTCCGCCTGGCAGAAGGGCTTCCGACGCAGCCGCAGCCAGGAGATCGCCCGGCGCATTGCCCTGTGCGGGGGCGGCTTCAGCTACAACTTCATCACCTTCAACTACACCCGCACCATCGACGCGTGCCTGGATGCGGTGCAGGATATGCCCCTGGGCACGCGCGTGACGGATGCGGGCGAGATCCCTAACAGCCTGGGCCGCTCGGTACATGTCCACGGCTACACCAACAAGGACATGATTCTGGGCGTGAATGACGAATCCCAGCTGGCCAACCCGTTGCTGCTGATGGACCGCCTGGTGTTTGAGCGCGACCGCATCGTGAAGCAGAAGGCGAACCGCCTCTTTGAGGAGGGCACGGACGAGCTGGCCCACAGCGTCCTCAAGGACAGCGACCTGGTGTACATCTACGGCATGTCCCTGGGCAAGACGGATAAGCTTTGGTGGCAGCGCCTGGGTCAGCTGATGGCGGACAGACCCCATGTGCAGGTGATCATTCACCGCCACGACGCCCCGGCGGACGATCTGCACTACCACCGCTTCCTGGCCTTCGAGAACGAGGTGCAGCGCAAGC
>JBGVOA010000521.1:0-2499 GCA_045126095.1 Christensenellales bacterium
GGACTTCCTGTTTGTGCTGGCCTTCGACTGGAGCGTTTTCGGCGTCGCTCTGGCGACCATCATCGCCCAAGGGGCGTCGGCAGTGCTGGTTCTGTGGGTGCTGCTGCGCGAGCCGCAGGCGTACGGCCTCCGGCTGAAGGCGCTGCGCATCGACATGGCGGAGCTGAAGCGCATCTTCAGCCTGGGCCTGCCCTCCAGCATCCAGCAGGGCCTGACGAGCTTCTCCAACGTGTTCGTCATGCGCTATGTCAACGATTTCGGCGCTGCCTGTACCGATGGCTGGGGCGCGTACAACAAGCTGGATATGTTCCTGATGGTGCCTGTGATGGCCATCGCCCAGGCCTCGACGACCTTCGTGGGACAGAACTGGGGCGCGAAGCAGCCGGAGCGCGCCCGACGCGGCGTACGCTATGGCGTGTGGATGTCCCTGGCCTGCCTGGTTACGCTGGCGGCGGTGATGCTGGCCTTCACCGAGCCTCTGCTGCACATCATCACCAGCGAGGCGGGGGCGATCACCTATGGCACGCGCTTCATCCGCATCATCACGCCCTTCTATGTGACCATCTGCTTCAACCAGCTCTACGCCGGCGCACTGCGCGGCATCGGCAGCGCCAAGGCGCCGATGTACATTTTTCTTGGCTCCTTCGTGCTTTACCGCCAGGTGTATCTGGCGGTGACCGGCGCGATCTTCACGCCTGAGCTGGTGGCAAAGCTGGCGGACAGTGCCTTCACCACATGGCTGGTGGACATGAAGCTGATCGCCGACAGCCTCGACCTGGCGTTCTTCCCGATGGCGTTGGCCTTCCCGATGGGCTGGATCATGGCCTCGGCACTTCTGATTGTGTGCTACCGCAGGTCGAAGCTGTTCCGTGGCGAGCAGGATGTACAGGAACTGCAACCCTGATAGCACTAAAAGAGTGTCCTCCGCATGCAAAGCAGCATGCGGAGGACTTTCTGTATGGTTGGTGTTACCACTTTTCGCAATGCACCCTGTCCGCCTCAAACCGATCAGGCTGCACCTTCATGTCGCCCGCCGGATACCCGAAAGCGATGATGGAATGGGGCACGATATGCTCCGGCAGGTCAAAGAGGGCCTTCTGTGCCTGCATCTTCTCCTGCTGGGGCCAGGTACCCAGCCACACGCTGCCAATGCCCATGGCATGGGCAGCCAGGATCATGTTCTGGCAGGCGATGGTGCCGTCGATGACCCAGTAGTCCGGCGCGCGGTCATAGGCGCGCTGCATATCACCGCACACGAGAATACCCAGCGCTGCCCGGCGCAGGGGCTCGGCGGCACGGCCGTTTCCGTCAGCCATGCGGTTCAGCATATCCTTATCGCGGACAACAACGAAGCTCCACGGGCGGACGTTGACGGCGCTGGGGCCAGCCATACCGGCCTCAAGGATCGTGTGCAGGACGTCCTCCGGGATGGGCTGGTCGGTGAACTGACGGGTGCTGACGCGGGTCATGATGGCATGAATAGCGTCCATGATTTCGCTCCTCTCGCTTATCCGTTCTGCTGCGCCTGGATCTGCTCCCACTTCTCCTGCAGGTACAGCCAGCGCTCGGTGGCTTCGTCCAGCTTCTGCTGGGTTTCGGTCTGCTCGTTCATCAGAGCGGTGACCTTCACGTAATCCGCCGCGCTGGACTCGATCTCGGCAGCCAGCTCCTCCAGGCGGGATTCCAGCTGCATCACCGTGTCCTCAATGGTCTCGAAGTCCCTCTGCTCCTTGTAGGAGAAGCGCACCTTCGCGTCATGGCGGCGAGGCACCTCGGCAGTCTTGGCGGCAGGCTTCGCAGGTGCAGCGGCCTCGCGCTTGGCATCCTGCGCGTCCAGGTAGCTCTGGTAGCCGGTCACATAGGGAACCATCCGGCCATCCTCCACGGCAAAGAGATGCCTGGTGATGCGGTCAAGGAAGTAGCGATCGTGGCTGACGGCGATGATCGCGCCCTGGAAGGAGTCAAGGTAGTCCTCCAGCACGTTCAGTGTGTCCAGATCGAGGTCGTTGGTGGGCTCGTCCAAGACGAGGATGTTGGGTGCAGCCATGAGGATCCGCAGCAGGTACAGTCGGCGCATCTCGCCGCCGGAGAGGGACGAAACCTTCTGATACTGCATCTGGCTGGGGAACAGGAAGGTCTCCGCCATCTGAGAGGCAGTCATGTCGCCCTCGGGGGTGTAAACTTTCACGGCCACATCGCGGATGGCGTCGATGATGCGCGTCTCCGGGTCAAGCGCGGGGCAGTGCTGGGCAAAGTAGCCGATTTTCACCGTCTCGCCCTTTTCGATCGTGCCGGAGGAAGGCGGCAGCTCTCCGCACAGCGTCCGCAGCAGGGTTGTTTTGCCTGCGCCGTTGCCGCCCACGATGCCCACGCGGTCGTCGCGCAGCAGCGTGTAGCTGTAGTCGCGGATCAGCGTGTTGCCGCCGATGGCCACGTCCAGATGATCCCAGCTGACGACCTTCTTGCCCAACCTGCTGGCAACGGATTTCATCACCAGCT
>JBGVOA010000522.1:0-8790 GCA_045126095.1 Christensenellales bacterium
CTTCGTGGACTGGTGTTTCATGACGGCATATGGCGTCAATGCGGCATACAAGCTGCTTTGCCAGCCGAAGAAATCCTGTGGTGCAGGGTGCGCTTATAGCGCGAAGTATTACAAGTCCAAAGGCCGCTGGCACGATAGCAATCCTCAGCCTGGCGACCAGATCTTTTTCTGGCCCAAGGATAAAATTGGCAGCACGTCCATGCAGCACACAGGCCTTGTCGTCGCCGTTGACAACACTTATGTCTACACGATTGAAGGAAACACTTCTTCCGATTCCGGCGTGGTGTGGAATGGCGGCAGTGTGAACGACAAGAAGTATAAACTGAATTACAACCGTATCGCGGGATACGGCCGTCCCGACTACGCCAACGTCGATCCCGACGATGATCTGGATGACGAGCTGGCACAACAGACTAAGCCAGACACAAGCGAGGAGGTGGAAGCGATGTACATTGGCACTGCAATTGTCATGCCCAAGACGGGCAAGGGCGTCAATTTCCGGCGCTCCCCTTCCAAGTCCGCTGGCCGGGTTTCCGGTTGTCTGACCATCCCTGGCGGCGAGACCGTTAATATCAAGTCAACTGATGGAACCTGGGCCGCCATCGAGTATCACGGCTATCAGGGTTATATGATGACCGAGTTCCTGGCAATGGCTATGTTTGACGGCTCTGTACCAGAGAACAAGCCTGAGCAACCTACTACTAATACAAAAACAGTGGACCAGCTGGTTGCCGAGATCATGACGCTGGTCAACCAGTTATCTGAAATGGCGAAGTAATTCTTTGCCGCAACATATATAAAGGTGGTGAAGAATTATGGAGGAGTTGATTCTGAAAATCGGGGCCGTGGCAGGCGCGTAGTCTGCTGTGGTTGCCCTGCTTTGGAAGATTCTTAAGCCAGTTCACGATAGGCGTAAGCGAGAGAAAGCTGAAATCGCCGCATATCGCGCACGAAATTCAGCAACGCTAGCTCGTCTTGAGCAAAAGATGGACAAAGAAGAGGAAGATATTGCTTACTTACAGCGCTATGAGCTGAAACACGCGCATGCCCAGCTAATGGTGCGAGGCTGGTGCAGCCCAGAAGAAAAGGCTGCAGTTCTTGACTTGTACGACCACTATTCAGGAGAGCGCAAACGCAATTCGTTGGTAGAATCTTATCGGCGCGATATTGATTCGCTGCCGTCTAAACCTCAGTAAGGATGATGGTCATGAAAGAATTCATCAAACAGTACATGAGCAATGACAGCGAGTTCTCCAAGCGGTTTACCAAGTCAATCAGGAATTTTATGTTCTTACATGTCGGCATCAGCGTAGCGGCCTGCATTGTTTTGACCGCACTGTATATGGATCCACAGAGCGTCGTTGACGTACTAGTGGCCATGATGCCTGTTTACATCGCGTAGCAAGGCGCGAACTATGTCAAGAGCGGCTTCGAGAATGTGAAGAAGATCGCTGTCTCAAAGACCGAGGAAACAGATACTGAGAATGGATAAGGAGTGAAGAGTATGGAACTGTATCAAATTGTTTAGCTGGCTCTGGCCCTGATCGTGGCCGGACTATATATCTACAAGCGCTGTACGGGCACAGATGTTCTGAAGCTGATCGTGATGTCCCGTCCTGTTGTTGTGGCGCTGACTGCGGTGATTGAGGCACTATATAAGCTGGTTCCGTCTGAGGTGCTGCGCGTTATTAAGACGATTCTGAACGCGGCTGTTGACGCTACTCAGTTTGCTGAGAAGGCTTGGCTGGCTGGAGATTTGGCTCGCGAAGAGCGCAATCCCAAGGCTAAGGAGCTGGCGCGTGAAGTGTTGGAGAAGGCCGGTATTGCTGTGACGCCGCAGATCGAGGCGATCATCAGCGGCGTGATCGAGATGACCTGCATGGTTCTGCCTCATGGACTGGAACCGCAGGTGCAGGAAGTCGTGGCATCTGTATGAGCATTTAAGCCAACCCGTTGTGGGTTGGCTTTTTTATTCGATCGGAGTCATCTTAGCCGGAACTGCCCCGGCAAACGTCTGATATAGATGATGTTATTAGCTGCATATATGCAGAGTTTCCACTTATTTCCTATATTATATTTTGATGAATTTTTGAATAAACTTTTGTTACATCGACATTTTTTCACCTTTTCGCCTCAATTTCTTCGCGCCGATATTATGTATATCACAATAACAACTAGCGAGTTGCAACAAAAAATGCAGCCTGTTTTTCAACAGACTGCACAAGCAGGGGCACTAGGACTCGAACCCAGAACAAAGGTTTTGGAGACCCACGTGTTACCATTACACCATACCCCTATGTCGTCAGGCGACTTTTATATAATAGCATAGTGTAACGGAATTGTCAAGCACAAATTTAAAATTTTCGCGATTTGTGGAGGAAATTATGATGTGCAGCATCAGGCGCTTATGCCTGGGGAATGAAGATGTCATCCGGTGCATCGCAGTAGGGTATTCCATCCTGTTTCAGCACGCGCATTATGTCCTCGAGCAGCGTGGGCTCCAGTTCGACGATCTCCACGCCTTCCACGCCCCGTAGCCGTCCGCCATCGTGAACAAAGATGCGCACGATGCGCCCCTCCAGAGGCAGATAACCCGTGCAGACAGGCAGCACAAATCCGCCATCCCGGGAGATGCGTCTGAAGGTGAGCTCGTAGTCCGTGGTTTCAACGCAGTTATGCATGGCGAGGAACTGCGCATCGGGGTGTTCCAGCTGGAACAGCGGAATCCGCCTGTTCGCATCGTCAAAGCGCTTCAGGCGGGCGAAAAGATCGCCGTCCATGCTGGGCAGATCATATGTCCGTTCCGCCACATCATCGTCAAAGATGTTGCCCACAATGCATATGCTGCGGAAGCTCTCCGGGTTTGTCAGATAATCATGGGCTGCCTGCCATTCGTCCTCCCGCACATAAAGGATATCACTCCTATACTGGGGCGTGATCATGTCAAACAGCTCTGTGCTGACACGCCAGAAAGGCCCGCCTTCGGCATCGATCCGTTCGCCGCATTCGAGGGCGTGCACATCCTCTTTCAGCAGGCGGTAGATCTGCCCGTTTACTTCGATCATTTCTGGATCACGCTGACAGCCGCACAAAAGGAGCGGCAGAAGCAGCACAGTGAGGAACAGCAGTCGCTTCAACACCGGAATCCCCCCTTCTGAAACAATCATACACCCTTCCGCTCTCATCCACAAGCGAGAAGTCTGAGAGTACCATTAGAATTGCATGAAAACACTCCCGGTCGCAGCACGCAGACCGGGAGCGCATTTCATTGCATCAACAGCATCATCAGCTCCGGCGGAAGGATCTGGAGTAGTCGCAGACCAATCTGCGTGCCGAAGGCATAGGAAATCTCGTCGCCGCGGGCGGCGCCGTCCGTGGTGGACATATCCGCCACCTCCAGGGACGCAGCCGTTGCGTCGATCGGCTCGCAGGGGGCCCAAACCACAGAGAGCGTCATGTGCTCCTGGTCATCCACGCCGAACACGGCATTGGAAGCCAGCCGCCGCCCCGGTACATAGAGACCGTTGACCGCTACGGTGTGCAGTGTCGTTTCTGCCCCGCGCTGTGTGGTCATCTCCAGCTGCCAGCCGGTCAGACCCGCCTGCTCCGTCACACGCAGCGACCAGTCGCTGTTGAGGCGGACGTCCGTAGCCGTCAGCTTGGCATAGGCAAAGGTCTCGTCCTTGGGCGCGGTGAACTCCAGCAGCCTGCCCTGCAGGGTATAGGTGGACGCACCGTTATCGTCGGAGGAGGCGGCAGTCACATCATGCCAGTGCCAGTAATTCTCCTGGGCCAGCGGCAGACCGACCACGAGGCAAGCACCGTCTTCACGCAGCCCCAGGGACGCCGTGGCCACCTGGCGCTCGCCCTGCAGCACCGTGCAGGACAGGCCCACCAATATGCCCTCCGCGTCCTTCACAACGCGCAGGAGATATCGGTTGACGTTCTCCGCCGCCACCTGCGCGTTCTTTTCATCGATAGCGGAGAGCAGCACAGCGCCATCCTCGCCCAGCGCATCTGCAACGGAAAGCAGCATGGCGCGGGCCTCCTGCGTCAGCATGGCATTGACGAGGGCCGCCACCTGCGCATCATCGAAGGTATAGGTATCGCAGTAGACGCCGCCGGTAAAGGCGTCGCCGCTGAAGGCGCCACGCGCACTGGTGCACGGAATGGCCGCCAGCTGTGCTGCCAGGGCCGCCACCATACCGTTGAGAACCTCCAGCAGTTCCTCCTCGTCACCGGGGATGCCGGAGAAAGCAGAGCTCATGTCCGCCGCAGCGCCGGGAAGCAACAGGCCGCAGCCCTCCATCAGGTCGCTGGTCATGACAACATCGTTTCCCTGCTGCAGGAACGAAAGATCCAGCAGGGACGAACCCGCCATGCGCAAATCCAGGCGATACGCATCGTCCTGCATGTGCAGGGTCATGCCCAAGCCGTTGATCAGCTTGGCCACGGCGCTGCAAAGGCCTTCCTCATTGAATTCGCCTGCAAACGCGCCGCTGGTGCCCAGCATCTCGGCCACATTGGCTTCGTTGACCGTCAGGTTTACGTCCAGGCGGCTGCTTTCCGCCAGCGCAATGGTCGGCAGGAGCAGCGCCAGCAGCAGGGCCAGCATTCTTTTCATCATGTGCGTATCCTCCTGTTGCCCTTTACTGGGCCACACCGGCTTCGGTCGGCTGGGCCAGCAGCAGAGTCATGGTCTGCATGGCGTTGGTGACGAACAGCGTACGCAGCTCCTCGCGGCGGGCATCCGTCATGATCGTGAGGTTCTCCGCGCCGGTCAGGGGCAAGATCTCATGGTTCCATCGCTCGGCGATTCTGAGGTTCGCATCCACGGTGATCTCCGCGTCCGCCAGAACAGCGGCGAGGTCGATGTTCAGCTGCACAGGAGCGCCTTCCTTGTCCTTCTTGATGAAGCCGACGCTGGCCGACAGGGACAGGGGCGCGAACTCCACATAGGTGCTGCCGAAGGGATCGTCCTCCGCGATGACGCTTTCATCCATCATGGTTTCGACGGCCCAGGTGAAATCCTCGTGGGTGGTGTAATCCTCGTCCTCCCAGATGCGATGGCTGGTGCGGTACGCAAAGGCGGCGGACAGCGGGGCTTCGCTGCTGCCCACGGCGGGCGTGATGCGCAGGGAGCCGGAGCACTGCAGGCTTTCGACATTCTCGGCGCGCTCGTCCACGATCAGGCTGATGGTGCGCTGCGGGCCGGACAGGCTGACGGACATATCCTCCCCTGCCTGGCGGATGGAGATGCGCTCCATACCGGCAAAGAGGTCAGCCTCCGGCAGGGCGTACACGCCGCACAGGATTTCGGACATCGCGGACGTCAGCTCCTGGGGCAGCGTGGGCAGCGGCAGCGAGATGCCCAGCGCCGTGGTCTCGCCCATCATCGTCATCTCGCGCTCCAGCAGCACGCTGCCGGACAGCGGGGCAACGTCGATGCAGTGCTCATAGAACCAGTGCATCGCGGGATTCAGGTACAGGGAGTGCTGCTCGTCCGTCAGATAGGGATCGAGCAGGTTCTGCAGGTCGCCGTCCACCAGCATCAGGCCGATGACATACTTCGTCTGGGCCTTGATCGCGTCGGCAGGGATCTCATAGGAGGTACGCAGGGTCATGCTGCCCGCATTGCCGGAGACGACCGTGGGGGACGCATACTCTGCCAGCCACATGTCCACGAGGGTTGCGTACTTCTCCAGCACGGGCCACCACCGGGCCTCCCATTCTTCCCCGCTGATGGCCGCCACGTCCAGCAGGGCAGACCAGGCCGTGGTGTTGCCGCCGTTGTCCGCGGACAACATACCCATGGGGTCAAGGGTGGTCAGCATCGGCAGGAACTGCGCGTCGATCAGCTGATAGAGGGGGTGCAGGTTCTTCACCGGCAGGGTCAGGAGCGTATCCGGCAGCAGGTCGCTCTTCACATACAGCGCCTCAGGGCCGCCGTAAAGGTAGGTCAGGCCATGCTGACCATCCTGCGCGTCCTTGGCCCAGATTTTCACCTGCCAGTCATCATCGTCGGTGACAAGAGCGCTTTCGCTGCCCTGCCTTTCGCCAATGATGCGCACCTGCAGCTTAGTTCCCGCAAAGGGCATGACCAGCTGCAGCCAGTCCGCCACGCCGGAGGCCGTGATGGCGACCGTGCCGCGCAGGCCGTTGCCGCCGGTGACAAACTGCTGGCGGAACAGGCGCGTGGGGGTGTAGGTGTCCGCCAGGGCAGCCGGAGCCGCCAACAGCAGACACAGCATAAGACACAGGAAACGCTTCATCGCAAAGCCTCCTTGGTTACTCGTTGACAACTTGTCTTGCAGCATCGTTGATGCGCTGCACCTGCTCAGGCAGCAGATCGCGGAAGAACCACTCCGCTGAATCGCCCAGCAGCAGGATCAGCGGACGCACCAGGGATGCAGCCACCCCCGTGGCCACATCGCCCTGCAGGGCCGCCAGCTCCTCTTCTGTGAGCAGATCCAGGTCGATGGACTCCTCCCGGCTTTCCCAGGGGAAGGCCTCGCAGCGGCGCAGGTCGAGGGTGATGCGCGCACTGTCCAGCACATTCTGGCCCTTCAGGCTGCTCACCGTGACAAAGCCGGACACCACCGGCGCGTCATTCGTCCCGGCGATGGTGATCTCCGGAGCGACGGTCAGGCCGGAAAAGCTGTCCTCCCCGGGCAGCTTCTGCTGCAGGGTGACTTCGCCGGTGAGCACATCCGCCGCATCGGTGAAGGCATTGGTCAGGTCGAATTCGCCCTTGCGGGTGGTGGTCTGGCGGTCAGCCGTCACCGTGTAGGTGAAGGAGCCCTGCATCTCGACCGCACCTTGGCGGTTGGTGGTGATCACCCGCCCGAATTCCAGCGTATTTTTGTTGCCGCCGGACTTGGCAGGCGAGGTCAGCGTCACTTCGTCGCGGTGGGCCGTATCGTCCCGGCGCATGCGCCAGACGAGCTTCACCGTGCGCAGATCCCCCTCCGGGCCGCAGGTTCCGTTGTACTCCATGCGCAGGGGGACGTCGTCCTCCGTGCGATACACGCGCAGGGTCTGCTTGCCGGAGAAGGTCAGGGATTCGATGATCTCCCGCAGCCAGCCCTCCGGACAGCCGTCCAACAGCAGCTGCTTCATCTCGTCCACGCTGTCCTTGGGGATGGTGTAGTCGGTACAGCTGCGGGCCATGCCCATATCAGTGATGTTGGTCTTGACGCTCTTGCGCTTGCCCCAGCCCTCAAAGGAGGTCAGCGTGGATTCCAGCAGCACCCAGCCATCGTCCAGCAGGGTTTCCGCATCGGCGCGCAGGCCGTAGGGCGCAGAGACCTCCGTGGAGCCACCCAGGAGCTTGTCCACCACATCCTCCTGAGAGCGGAAGGACATTTCCGGAATGCAGGAGACCTGCGCTTCATCGCCCTGATAGCTGAGCCTAAGCGCCTCCGTGCGCCCCACAAGGATGGTGACGCTGCCCTGCTCCTCCCCGGCGCGCAGGCGCAGGGAGAGCACGTCCGTCACCGGGGTGAGCATGGCCAGACGATCCTCATCATAGGGCATGAGGCTCGTCACGTCCGCTGAAAGCACGGCCTCCAACGGCACGCCCTCCAGCGTCCAGCCATCGCTGTGGCGCAGGAAGGGCGCTTCCGCCAGCGCGGTGGTGAAGAGCAGCGCCAGCAGCAACAGCAGCGCAATGCCTCTGCGGATATAACGCATGGATCGTCACTTTCCTTTCCGAATAAAGGGATTATTCCGGCCTGGCGGTCTCGGCGAAGGCATAAAGGCGCGCCTTCACGTCGTTGGGGTCAGTCAGGGTGTTGATGACCCCGCGCAGCTGCGAAGCGCCGCGCAGACCGGTCACATACCAGCACACATGCTTGCGCATTTCGTTGACCGCCACAGCCTGGGGCTTCCAGTCCAGCAGCATGTCATAGTGGCGGATGGCCATGGCCACGCGCTCCTCCACCGTGGGCGGGTTGAAATCCTCCCCTGCCAGCCAGGCCTTGATCTCCCTGAAGAGCCACGGGTTACCCATCGCGCCGCGCCCGATCATCAGGCCGTCCACGCCGGTTTCCCGGATGCGGCGGACAGCATCCTCTCCGCTGGTGATGTCGCCGTTTCCGATCACCGGTACCTTCACGGCCTCCTTCACCCGGCGGACATACTCCCAGTCCGCTTCGCCCGCATACTGCTGGGCGCGGGTGCGGCCGTGCACGGCGATCTCCGCTACGCCGCAGTCCTCTGCCATTTTCGCCATATCGACGACATTGATGGAGGTGCTGTCCCAGCCCAGGCGCATCTTGACTGTCACCGGCAGGGAGCTGGCCTTTACCACCGCGCGGAGGATGGCCTCCGCCTTGTCCGGCGTGCGCATCAGGCCGCTGCCTTCGCCGGAGCAGGCCACCTTATGGGCCGGGCAGCCCATGTTGATGTCAATGGCCTCAAAGCGCTTCAGCTCCGCCATGCGCACGGCGGCCTCGGCCATGATTTCCGGCTCCTTGCCGAAGAGCTGCACGGCCAGGAATTTCTCCGCAGGATGCCGCACAATGAGCGACTGCGTGGCATAGTGATCCTTTGGCGCGCAGAGGTAGCCCATCGCGCTGACCATCTCGGTCGTTGCCATATCGCATCCCTGCTCAAAGCAGAGGAGGCGGAAGGGCCAGTCGGTGATCCCCGCCAGAGGGGCGAGGCGGACGGTCATCATGCCTGCTTCCTCCCGGGGAAGAGCGCGATACGGGCAGCCGCCTGGGCATAGGGAACCAGGCCCACGCGCTGCAGCTCCTTGCCGCTGGCAGCGGGCAGCACAGGGATGTC
>JBGVOA010000523.1:0-4204 GCA_045126095.1 Christensenellales bacterium
CACTTACATATTATAAAACAGTCATAAGAAGAGGACAAGCGAACACAAAAAATATCCGCAGTGATCTTTTTACTGCGAATACTGAATATATTAAATCTTTGTGACATGGCCTTTGATCTGATTCAGTCGATTTCCGTGTCATGAGTCGTGTCATGAGTGGGTTTTTCCGGGCGAAAAAACGTCCATTTGAGCGACAAAATCCGAACAATTCACGAAAGCAAAGTTGACAAACGTTCGGTATATTGAACGAACAAAAAAGAAATCCGGACGAATATTCGTCCGGATTTTGGTGCGGGAAACAGGACTTGAACCTGCAAGCTCGTACGAGCACATGAACCTGAATCATGCGCGTCTGCCAATTCCGCCATTCCCGCATGTTGGTGGATAGGGGTGGATTCGAACCACCGAAGTCTGCGACGGCAGATTTACAGTCTGCTCCCTTTGGCCACTCGGGAACCTACCCATATGAAATTTGTGGAGCTGGCGATGGGACTCGAACCCGCAACCTGCTGATTACAAATCAGCTGCTCTGCCAATTGAGCTACGCCAGCACGAAGCTCTTGTATGGTCCAAATCCTGAAGAAAAAAGTGGCGACCCGGAAGGGGCTCGAACCCTCGACCTCCAACGTGACAGGCTGGCGCTCTAACCGACTGAGCTACCGGGCCACAAAGAAAAGAGAATGGGCCTTCAGGGACTTGAACCCGGGACCAACCGGTTATGAGCCGGCCGCTCTAACCAACTGAGCTAAAGGCCCAAGTCGAAAGAAGGAAATGGTGACTCCTAGGGGATTCGAACCCCTGTAGCCGCCGTGAAAGGGCGGTGTCTTAACCGCTTGACCAAGGAGCCACGCTACATCCGAAGCAAGCATTCTGGTCGGGGTGAAGGGATTCGAACCCCCGGCCCCATGCTCCCAAAGCACGTGCGCTACCAGACTGCGCTACACCCCGGTTTCCCGTTTTCGCCATCCGATTGCGTCAGGCGACGAAATATATACTACACCATCCGGCGCAGAATGTCAACCCCCTTTTTCACTTTTTTTCAGATTTTTTTGCTCATTCCCCGCAACATCGCAGGGGACTTTTCCTGCCCTGCCCCACATAGGCTGTACAAACATTTGAAGGGGTGAACCTGATGGACGAAGCCATCTCCCGCCGCTGCGTGACCATCGCGCAGTACATGCTCGACCACCGCACCACCGTGCGCCAGGCCGCCAGGGCCCACGGGCTGTCGAAATCCGCCGTGCACAAGGACATGATCTGCCGCCTGCCGCAGATCAACGCACGCCTGGCCCGGGAGATCGCGGCCCTGCTGGAATACAACAAGGCCGTGCGCCACCTGCGGGGCGGCGAGGCCACCCGGCGGCGCTATCGGGGCTTGCAATCTCTCCCGGATGAGGTATAATGAAAGAAACACCATGTACATCAGGAGGCCGCGCATGAAAATCACCATCACCCCCGCCGAAATGAAGGCCCTGGAAACCCGGTTCATACAGGAGCATGCCGTTCCCGGCGCGCTCCTGATGGAGCACGCTGCCCAGGGCGTGGTCGATGCCATCGCCCGCTATACCCAAAAGGGGCCGGTTGTCTTCCTCTGCGGGCCGGGCAACAACGGCGGCGACGGCTACGCGGCCGCGCGGCTCTGGTCGGCCCGGGGCGGCAAGTCGCATATCGTCGAAATGACGGAGAATATGCACGGCGACGCGCTGCTGAACCGGAATCTGGCGCTGATGTACCCCGATATCGAGTTCCACGACCCGGACTATTATCGTTTGCCGCCCTGCGAGGTGATCGTCGACGCGCTCTTCGGCACAGGGCTTTCCCACGAGCTGACGGGCAACGCCGCCAGCATGGTGCATGCCGCGCTGGAAGCGAATCTCTGCGGCACGCCCATCATCGCCGTGGATATCCCCAGCGGGCTGGACGGCGCCACCGGCAAGGCCCTGGGCTCCATGGTCATCCGCGCCACTGAGACCGTCACCTTCCATCAAATCAAGCAGGGTCTGCTGCTGGGCGACGGCCCGGACTATACCGGCAAAATCACCGTGCAGCCGATCCTGATCCCCCACCCCGATGGCGACGATCCGCTCCACGTCCTTGAGCCTGCCGATCTGGACAGCTTCTACACCGAGCGCCGCCCCACCTGCCATAAGGGCGACTTCGGCCGCGTGGTGCTCTTCTGCGGGTCACGCGGGATGGCGGGCGCAGCGGCCCTGTGCGCCAATGCCGCCATGCGCATCGGCGCGGGCCTGACCACCATCCTCTGCCGCGAAAGCCTGCTTCCTATCCTGCAAACGCTGGCTCCCGGGGCAATGTGCACCGTGCTGCCCGAAAAGGACGGCACGCTGGCCCCGGAGGCCGCCGATATTGCACGCGAAGCCCTCGCCCGTGCGGACGCGGCCTGCGTCGGCTGCGGCCTCTCCCGTTCGGCGGACAACCTGCCCCTCCTGCGTGTCTTCCGCGAAGCCGCTTGCCCCGTCGTCTGGGACGCGGACGCGCTGAACCTCATCGCCCAAACGCCGGACATGGTCCCCCTCAAGCCCGCCGACGTGGTCACGCCCCATCCCGGCGAGGCCGCGCGGCTGCTGGGCTGCACGGTTGACGAGATCACGGCGGACACGCTTTCCGCCCTCCGCCGCCTGCACGGCAAATGCGGCTGCACCGTCCTTTTGAAGGGCGCGCGCAGCCTGATCACCGACGGCTCGGAGATCTGGTGCAACATGCACACCTCCCCTGCCCTGGCCAAAGGCGGCTCCGGCGACGCATTGACCGGGATCATCACAGCGCTGCTGGCCCGACGGCTGCCTCAGTGCACCGAGGGCCGCATGCTCAGCGTGCAAGCCGCCGCGTACGGTGCGCTCATCCATGGACTGGCGGGCGTCCGCGCCGCGAAGAAGCACGGCGTGAACTGCACGCTGCCCACCGACGTCGTCGACTGCATCCGCCTGGACGCGGATGATCTCGACTGACAGGAGGCCGCCATGAACTACGCTCACATCACCCCCTGCGGCGAGTGCTGCGACGGCTGCGCAAAGCGGGCCAGCGGCGCATGCCGGGGATGCCTCGATACCGGCGGACACTGCGAGGAATGGGCCGGCAGCGGCGTCTGCCCCGTCTTTGCCTGCTGCACGACGCACGGCGCGGCCTTCTGCGGCCTATGCAGCGAATTCCCCTGCGAGCGTCTGCCGCAGCTGCTGCGCTGGCGGCCGGACTGCATCGCGGAGCTGCGCACATCCGCCGAGGCCTATCGCCGCTGGCAGGAGGCGTCCTCATGATCGCCCTCTCCCGCCTGTATCACCCTATGACCGGCACGCCCTTCCAGCAGGACGAAACCTACCGCGAGGTCGCACCCTGCGCTGCTCTTGCGCCCTTTGTCCGCTGCTTCTGGGGCAGCGAGGGGCCGCAGCACGACCGTCCTGCGCCCGACGGCATCGTCATTCCGGACACCTGCATGGATATCATCTTCCACATCGACCACGCCACCCAGCGCGTCACGGCTGCTTTCTGCGCCCTGGACGACACGTCCTCCCTCACCCCGGCCAGCGAGGGCGGCAGCGGCTATGCAATGACCTTCGCCATCCGCTTCTACGCCTGGACGACCTGCCTTTTCGCGGAGGACGACCTGCGCGGCAGCCTCAACGGCCGCTACCCGGCGGAGCAGTTCTTCCCGGAGATCGTTCACGCCCTGTCCCCCGTTTTGCCGGACATGACGAGCCTCAATGACGCCATCCGCGCCGCCGAACCGCTGCTCCTGCGCTGCCTGCACGCTGACCGCGCCGACCCCGCCTTACTGAACGCCATCCACCGCATGTTGATAACGGAGGGCCGCGCCCGCATCACCGACGTGGCCGCCGCGCTGGCGCTCTCGCCCCGGCAGTTGGAGCGGCGCTTTGCCGCCTGCATGGGCGCATCCCCCAAGAGCTTCGCGTCGCTGATGCGCTACCAGCTGCTGTGGCAGGAGATGCTGCGCGCGCCCCGCTTTTCCGTGCTGGACGCAGTGGACAGGTTCGGCTACACCGATCAGGCGCACCTGCTGGGCGACTTCCGCCGCCGTCACCTGATGACCCCGCGGGAAGCCCTGGCCTTCGCACGCCGGTGACGCATTTTTACAAGACAGGCCCCGCCGCCCGTGTTATGCTGAAGAGGCAAAGGAGGGAAACCATCATGAACACCTACGAAAAAGCCCGCGCCTTCATGTACCGCTGCG
>JBGVOA010000524.1:0-4093 GCA_045126095.1 Christensenellales bacterium
AGCGTATCTTTCCAGCTCCGTGGCGGCCAGCGCGCCGTCGCCCGTGGCGGTCACCACCTGCCGCAGGGGCTTGATGCACACATCACCGGCTGCGTATACGCCGTCCACGCTGGTTTTCAGGGAGCCATCGGTCAGGATGTACCCCTTCTCATCCAGCGCCACATGGCCCTTCACCAGGTCGGTGGCCGGTTCATATCCGGCAAAAACGAACACGCCAAAGGAGTCGCCGTTTTTGCTGCGATACTCCGTTTCTTCACCCGTCTGGGTGTTGCGCCAGCGGGCATAGGTCAGACCGTTTTCACCGTTGACCTCCAGCAGCTCCGTGTGGGGCAGGATGGCGATCTGCTCATGCCTGCGGGCGGGCTCCGCGGCGGCCTCGGCGCAGGTGAAATCGTCGGTGAGCATCAGGATGGTCACATGGCGGGCGAATTTGGTCAGGAAGACGCTCTCCTCTGCCGCCGCGAAGCCGCCGCCCACCACGAAGACCTCCTTGCCGGTGAAGAATTCGCCGTCACAGGTGGCGCAGTAGGCGACGCCCCGGCCCTTGTGCTCGGCTTCGCCCTTGAAGCCCACCATCCGGGGATGCGCGCCGGTGGCCAGCAGCACGCCGAAGCATTGGAAGTTGCCGCGCGCGGTGCGGACGGTTTTGATATCGCCTGTCAAATCAAGGCCCGTCGCCTCCGCCAGCAGGAATTCCGCGCCGAAGGCCTCCGCCTGCTGCTGCATGGCGTCCGTCAATGCCTTGCCGCTGGTCTTGCTGATGCCGGGGTAGTTCACCACCTCGTGGGTGATGGTGATCTGTCCGCCGAACTGCTCCTTCTCCAGCACCAGCACCCGATAGCGGGCCCGGGCCAGATAGAGGGCGGCGGTCAGCCCCGCAGGGCCGCCGCCGATGATGATCACGTCGTAGAGATTTTTCGTATCGGCCATCACAGCTGTCCCACCAGATCCAGGCTGGGCTTCAGCGTTTCCGCGCCGGGGGTCCAGTTGGCCGGGCAGACCTGATCGCCGTGGGCATGGACGAACTGGCAGGCCTGCACCTTGCGGAAAAGCTCCTCCGCGTTGCGGCCCACATTGCCGGCGGTCACCTCATAGCCCACGATCTTGCCCTCGGGGTTGATGATGAAGGTGCCGCGCTCCGCCAGACCGTCGGATTCAATCAGCACCTGGAAGTCGCGGGACAGGGCATGGGTCGGGTCGGCCAGCATGGGATAGCTGATCTTGCGGATGCGCTCGGACGCGTCATGCCACGCCTTGTGGACAAAATGCGTGTCGGTGGACACGGCATAGACCTCGCAGCCCACATTACGGAACTGCTCGTACTTGTTCGCCAGATCCTCCAGCTCCGTGGGGCAGACGAAGGTGAAGTCCGCCGGATAGAAGAAGAACACGCTCCACTTGCCGAGAATGTCCTCCTTAGAAACGAACTTGAAGTCGTTGGCGTGGTAGGCGTAGACCTTGAAATCAGATACTTCTTTGTTGATCAGAGACATGGCGATTCCTCCTTGCAAATTGAGTGCACGCTCAGTATGTCACCGATGCGGGGAAATAATACAGCGCGATCGGGACATACTGCACTTGACAGCAAAAAGCAAGGAGCGGATTGGATGGAACAAAGCGAATCGCACCTGAAAGGCTTTATTCCTTATGCGCTGGCGGCGTTTCTGATCAGCCTCGTGGGCGGCTTCTCCGCCGTACTGGGGCCCGCCTTCGTGCAGGATATGGACATCGCTTACAATAACATCACCTGGACGGCGCTGGCACAGGCCATGTCCACCGCTGCCTTTGCGCCGATCCTTGGAAAACTGGGTGATTTGCTGGGACGGCGCTTCACGCTGCTGGCAGGCATTCTTGTTTTCGCGCTGGGCAATGTGCTGGCTGCGCTGGCACCGTCGCTGACGGTCATGCTCATCGCCCGGTTTGTTGTGGGCATGGGTACCGCTGCGGTTGCGCCGGTGGTCATGTCCTACATTGTAACGGAATTTCCGCCCCACGCTGTGTCAAAGGGCTTTTCCATGTACATGCTCATCTCCAGCGCCGCCGTGATCTTCGGGCCTGCGCTGGGCGGACTGATCATCAGTGCCGTCGGCTGGCGGGCGATGATCTGGGTATGCGTGGCGATCTGCGCAGCGATGTTCATTCCCTGTGCCCTCCTGACCGACAAAAAAGCGCCATCCCGGAAAAAGCTCGATCACTTTGATAAACTGGGCGCAGTGCTGGTGCTGATCTTCTTCAGCCTGATGCTGTGCATTCCGTCCTTCGGGCAGAACTTCGGCTGGGGTTCACCGGCATTTCTCGGTGTGCTGATCGCGGCAATCGCTGCCTTTATCGGGCTTGTCCTGACAGAGCGCAGGGCCGTTCACCCCATCCTGCCCGGGAGTTTCATGCGGCGGCGGGCCTTCATCCTCAGCGTGCTGGCGCTGATGCTGACGCAAGGGCTGATGCAGGCCAACATGACCAACACCATCGTGTTTGTGAACTATACCCAGCCCGGCAACGACGTGATCTCGGCCTATGCCATTTCGGTGATGTACCTGGGCATGTCCCTGGGTGCCGTGCTGCTTGGGCCGCTGGCGGACAGGATGGAGCCCCGCACGGTATTGACCGGCTCGCTGCTGCTGACGGGAATCAGCTGCGCACTGCTGCTTCTGTTTACGGCGGATGCGTCTGTCCTGCTGCTGATGGCGGCGCTGGGGCTGCTGGGTTTCGGTCTGGGCGGCAACGGCACCATCTTCATGAAGGTGGCCCTGAGCGGTCTTCCCGGCGACAGGGCAGGCGCAGCCACCGGCACCTACGGCTTGTTCCGCGACCTTGCCGCCCCCTTTGGCGTGGCGGTGCTGGTGCCGCTGTTCACCAACCGCATCACCGGCTATACAGCGCAGGGCATTGCAGAAGCAGAGGCGGCCGTCCGCGCCGTCCGCATGCTGGGGGTGATCGAAGTTATCTGCGTGGCAGCGGGCATCCTTGTGGTGCTGATGCTGCCGCGTGTGCATGGAGAAAGGAGAGCAAAGCATGCGACTGAAGGATAAGGTGATTCTGGTAACGGCCTCCACGCGGGGCATCGGTCTGGCCATTGTGAAGGCCTGCGCGAAAGAGGGCGGCATCGTCTATATGGCGGCCCGTGACCTTGCGCGAGCCCGGGAGGAGGCAGGCAAGCTGAATGCCGAAGGCTGCCGGGTATACTGCGTCTACAACGATGCAACCAAACCGGAAACCTTTGTATCTATGGTGGATGAAACCGTGCAGAAGGCCGGACGCATCGATGTGCTGGTGAATAACTTCGGCACCTCCAACCCCGGCAAGGATCTGGATTTCGCCCGCACCGATCCCGACGTGTTTATGAACACCGTGCAGCTCAACCTGCGAAGCGTGTTCATGGCCAGCCAGGCGGCGGCAAAATACATGGCTGCGCAGGTCGGGGGCAGCATCGTGAACATTGGCTCCGTGGGCGGCGCGGTGCCGGATATTTCGCAAGTTGCCTATGGTACCAGCAAGGCTGCAATCAACTATCTCACCAGGCTGATCGCAGTACATGAGGCCAAGCATCACATCCGCTGCAACGCCGTGCTGCCCGGCATGACGGCTACAGAGGCGGTCAGCCAGCACCTGAGCGATGATTTCCGCGCGCTGTTCCTCCGGCACATCCCGTTGGGCCGGATCGGCCTGCCGGAGGAGATCGCCAATGCGGTTGTCTACTTTGCCAGCGACGAATCCGCCTACACCACCGGACAGATCCTCAGCGTGTCCGGCGGGTTCGGGATGGCCACGCCGCTGTACGGGGATCTGGCGGGGAAGGCGATGCGGCGGTGATACACGCTTTGGCGAAATGCGGGCGCGCCCCCTGATTCGCATCATGATATCAGAAAGAGCCGTAACCATTGTGGTTACGGCTCTTTTGGCAACAGTTGATAATAATGATACGGTTTCGTATGGTTGCATTGATTTTGCAACCCTCAGAGAGGGAAATGCAACCCTCATAAGAAGCGTTAGACAAATTGGAATTGTCTTAACTTATTTCAATCCGTAGTGGTCCTTAATCGATTTGGAGCAGATTGCCTTTCCCTTGAGTTTAATGCTTTCAACAACAGCAAAC
>JBGVOA010000525.1:0-8123 GCA_045126095.1 Christensenellales bacterium
TCGGCTGGCTGTACAGGCGTTTCGGCATCCAGTACGCCATGATCGGTCATGCCCTGGCCCACATCGTCAGCAAGCTGATCTGGTTCATCTTCCTGTGAAATCCTGCCGTCCGGCATTCCGGGCGGTTTTTCTTTTGGCAAAATCCGCGCATATCCCAGCAATTTATAAGAGGCCATCCGCCGTTTTTTCTTGCTATCATAGAATCAAAGAAAGCAACTGCATACAGGAGGTGCATATCATGCACGGCCTCAATCCCGTGATTCACGCAGACTACCCCGATCCGGACGTGGTGCGCGTGGGCGACGCATACTATATGAGCTCCACGTCGATGCACATGTTCCCCGGCTGCCAGATCCTACGCTCCTACGATCTGATGCACTGGGAGCACTGCGCCTATGTGTACGATATTCTGGGTGAAACGGCCCGGCAGCGCATGGAGGGCGGCGGCACGACGGCGGACGGCAGGCCCATTCCGCCCCACATCTACGGCAAGGGCATGTGGGCTTCGTCGCTGAAATTCGACGGGCGGCTGTTCCATGTGGTGTTCACGTCCAACGACACCGGGCACAGCTACCACTTCACCGCCGAAGACGCGGCAGGCCCCTGGACGCGCCGGCCCATGACCGGCTTCTGGTACGATCCCGGCCTGCTCTTCGATGAGGACGGCCGGGTCTACATCGCCCACGGCAACCGCCACGTCCGCGTGACGGAGCTGACGGCGGATCTCTCCGCGAAAAAGGCGGACGGCATCGAAAGCACCGTTGTCATCGACGACAACCCGCGCCTGGGCTGGGAGGGCAGCCACATGCTGAAGCATGACGGCTGGTACTATGTGTTCTGCATCCACTGGGCGCCGGAGGAGATGCGCGCGATGGGCTGCTTCCGCGCCCGGACCCCCGCCGGCCCCTGGGAGGGCGGCAAGTTCATGGAGCTTGACCTGGATGACCGTCATGCCGGCGTGGCCCAGGGCGGCCCGGTGCAGCTCCATGATGGCTCCTGGGCGCTGTTCCTGTTCCAGGATCACGGCGCGGTGGGCCGCATCCCGGTGGTCGTGCCCATGCGCTGGGTGGACGGCTGGCCGGTGGTGGACGAGGTGCCCAAGCATCCTGAGCTTCCCAGTTCCCGACCGGAGAATGAATACGCGCTGCTGTACACCTCCGACGACCTGCGGAATGGCTGGAGCGTGCTGTGGCAGTGGAACCATGAGCCCCACACGGAACTTGTGGACAGCGACGAAAGCGGCTTGCACATTACCACCGACCGCATTGCCCAGGACTGCACCGAATGCGTCAATACGCTGACCCAGCGTTGCTTCGGCCCCCGCATGTCCGCCGAGATCACGGTGGACGGCAGCGCGCTGAAGGTGGGCGACCACGCGGGCCTGTGCGCCCTGCAGGGCTGCTTCAGCCAGCTGGGCCTGACCCGCACGGCGGAGGGCTTCGCGCTGTCGCTCATGACCCGCGAGGACGCCAATGCCCCTTATGCCATTGCCCCGGCGACGGAACCCGTAGGGGAGCGGGCGCGCGTTGCCGTTCCGGGCAGCGTCGTCCGCCTGCGCGCGGAGTTCGACTTCACCTGCGACCGGGTGCAGATGTCCTGGCTGGACGGCGGCGAATGGGCGACCATCGGCGAGGCGCATCGCCTGGTCTACCGGCTCGATCATTTCATGGGCTGCCGCATCGGCCTGTTTGTGCACGCAACACAGGAGGCGGGCGGCGAGGCCTGCTTCCGCGATTTCACGATGACTGTTGAGGAGGAATGACGTATGAAGCGCATCATCATGGCCCTTTTGGCGTTCCTGTGCTGTGTGGGCCTGGCCTCTGCCGAGGTGCAGAGCTACGAGTCTGACTTCACGAGCAACACCGACGGCTGGTATGGCCGGGGCTGCTCGGTGCTGATCAGCAAGGAAGGCCTCTTTGTCGGCGGACGCACCGCCACGTGGAACTCCCCCGGCCGCCCCTTTGACCTCACGCCCGGCACCACCTACGACATCTCCGTGGAGATCAAGCAGACGCAAATCGACTCCGGCCGCTTCATCCTCTCCTGCGAGCGCAAGCTGAACGGCGAGACCTCCTATGAGAACATCGCCTTCGCCGAGGTGCCCAGGGGTGAGTGGACGACCATCTCCGCCACCTGGACGGCGGGCGATTTCGACTCCTTCATCCTCTACGTGGAGGGCGGCGAGGCCAAGACGAATTTCATCATCCGCAACTTCTGCCTGTATGCGGCGGACGTGGCCCCTGTGGCTCCCGCAGCCGAGGTGACCTACGAGCCCTTCGTGATGCCTGAGTCCGCCGAGGCCCTCAGCGCCTACTTTGACGCGCTGCCCCTGCAGACCAGCTACAAGAAGGCGGGCGATGGCAATCCCCTCTTCACCCAGCGCTTCGGCGCCGATCCGGGCTACCTGGTCTGGAACGACCGTCTCTACGTCTACACCACCAATGACGTGATCGAGTATGCCGCCGACGGCTCCGTGAAGGAGAACGGCTACGGCCTGGTCAACAAGATCAACTGCATCTCCTCCGCCGACCTGGTCAACTGGACGGATCACGGCGCGATCCCTGCGGCGGGCCGCAAGGGCATCGCCACCTGGGCCAGCAACTCCTGGGCCCCCTGCGCCACCCACAAGGTGGTGAACGGGGAGGACAAGTTCTTCCTCTACACCTGCAACAACGGCAACGGCGTTTATGTCCTCACCGCGGACGATCCCGCCGGCCCCTGGACCGATCCCCTGGGCCACGGCCTCATCACCCGCCAGACCCCCAACTGCGCCAACGTCACCTGGCTCTTTGACCCCGCCGTGTTCGTGGACGAGGACGGCACGGGCTACCTCTACTTCGGCGGCGGCGTGCCTGCGGGCATGGATGCCAATCCCGGCACGGGCCGCGTGGTGCAGCTGGGCGACGACATGATCTCCATCGTCGGCGAGCCGCAGGTCATCGACGCGCCCTACCTCTTCGAGGACAGCGGCATCAACCGCATCGGCGACACCTACTACTACAGCTACTGCTCCAACTGGAACACCAATGGCAACCCCTACGGCATGGAGTCCGGCGCAATCCAGTACATGGTGAGCGATTCCCCCATGGGCCCCTTCGTTTACGGCGGCCAGCTCTTCGCCAACCAGGGCAAGTTCTTCGGCCTGTACGGCAACAATCACCACTCCATCGTCGAGTTCAAGGGCGTGTACTACCTGCTGTACCACAACCGCCCGGTGGAAAAGGCCATGGGCATCACCGGCAACTACCGCAGCCCGCAGATCGACGTGCTGCCAGTCAATGAGGACGGCTCCCTGGGCCCGGTGAAGGGCACGATGGCTGGCGTTGCCCAGCTGATGCCCCTTGATCCCTACGCCGTCGTTTCCGCCCAGACCATGCAGCGTCAGGCGGGCCTTGAGGTCACCGGCTATGCCGACACGGCCCTGACCGTGGCCACCACCGGCGACTGGCTGACCGTCACCGGCGCGGACTTCGCTTCCGGCGCGGCTGCCTTCACCCTCTGCGCAGGCAGCGAAACCGGCGGCGCAGTGCGCGTGCTGGCCGGTGACGCGGTGCTCTGCGAGATCGCTCTGCCCGCCGGTACTGCCATGGGCGAAGTGACCGTCCCTTGTGCCGCCATTACCGGAATGCAGGATGTGACCCTTGTTTTCGCGGGCGACGTGACGGCTGCCTGGTGGCAGTTCGCAGCGGAGTAAGCCTCCGCGCCGCCTGACAGGCATATGGAAGCCGCTCCCTCTGCGTTCCGGGGGAGCGGCTGTTTTGCTGCGGATATCCGTGTTCCCGTGATTTGCGCCAAAAAAGTACAGGCCAAATCCCGCTGGACTCTTCCCAAAAAGAACAATCCGGTGTAAAATAGATACAGTACATATGATGGGAGAGACCGCCATGCTGCCCGACGCCCTCCGGCGCGCCCGCGCCCTTTTTGACGACCTCACGCCCCTGCAGGCCGACTGCGGCCTCTTCTGCGGCGGTGCATGCTGCCAGCCGCTGGAGGGGGAGAATACCGGCATGCTGCTCTTTCCCGGCGAGGAAAGCGGCTATCAGGGGCTGGAGGGCTATCGGTTGACGGCAACGCCTGCCGGCATGCTTTTGACCTGCGCCGGGCGCTGCGACCGGGCGGACAGGCCGCTGTCCTGCCGGCTGTTCCCACTCCTGCCGCTGCTGCGCCCCGACGGGGTCAAGGTGGCCACCGATGCGCGGGCAAAGGCGGTTTGTCCGCTGGCAAAGCAGGGCAAGGATGCGCTGCTGCCGGAGTTCGTTTCCGCTGTGCGCCAGGCCGGGCAGATCCTCGCGGAGGACCCTGTCCAGCGGGAATTCCTTCTGCGCCTGACGCAGCAGCAGGATGAACTCAAGGCGCTCCAAAGAATGTTCAGGAGGGACGCACATGTTTGAGCAGGTATCCGTCACAAGGGAGATCATGGGGCAGGGGCGCAATCTGCTGCTGTGCGCCGATGGCTCCGCGCCGCTCTCCGGCGCGCTGGCGGGCTACGCGGCTCAGGCCCAGTGCGTCTACATTGATCCGCCCTTCATGACCGGGGACAGCTTCACCCGCCGCCGCCGCTTCGGCCAGTCCGGCTGGAAGAAGGGCACCCCCGCCCCGGAATACCCCGCCTATGCTGACCGCTATGGCACGCGCGAGGCGTACCTGGCCTTCCTGCGCGGGCTGATCGAGAACGCTCACAAGCTGCTCTCGCAGACGGGCGTGCTGGCGCTGCATCTGGACTGGCGCACCAGCGCCTACGGGCGCATCCTGTGCGACGAGGTCTTTGGGGAGGAGCTGTTCCTCAACGAGATCATCTGGAGCTATGAAAGCGGCGGCCGGGCGAAGAAGTACTTCTCCCGCAAGCACGATACCATCCTCCTCTATGCCCGCACGAAGGACTATCGTTTCGACCTGCGCCGCGTGCCGCTGGAGCGCACGGAGCACCGCAAGAACCATATGCGCCGCAGCGTGGACGAGGAGGGCCGCGCCTATTCGGAGATCAAGACCGGCGGCAAGGTCTACCGGTATTATGATGACGCGCCCGTCTACCCCGGTGATGTGTGGACGGACATCAGCCACCTGCAGCAGCGCGACCCGGAGCGCACCGGCTATGCCACCCAGAAGCCGGTCAAGCTCCTGGAGCGCATCCTGAAGCCGGTGGTGAAGGAGGGCGACCTGGTGGTTGACCTGTGCTGCGGGTCGGGCACGGCCATGGCAGCAGCCCAGTCACTGGGATGCCGCTTTGTGGGCGTGGACAGCGCGCCGGAGGCCATCCTGACCACCGCCAGCCGCCTGGAAAGCACCAACCTGACCCTCGAATGCCCCTGCATGCCCGACGACACCCGTCTGGAGGGCATCTACACCGGCGACGGGGGGATGATGCTGCTGACCGGCTTTGACGCGGCGCACCCCTCCTTCCCGAAGATTGAGCAGGCGATGGATACGCTGGAAAGCTGGTCTGCCGGGCATATCACGCCGGAGGGCTTCATCGTGGATCAGACCTTCCGCCGCAGCCCCCGCAGCCCGGAGCTGCCGCTGTTCTGCCTCCTCCCCGGCGGAGAGGGCGAGCCGGGCGTGTCCACCGTGGACGCCGCCGGACGCAGGCGCGTGTACCGGTGGGTGTTTGAGTAAGCCGCCCTATCAGCTGCCCGACCGTCCTGGCCGGGCGCTTTTGCAGGAATCACAGAAGGAGAAGCAGCATGAGCAAGTATCTTGCCCGCGCGGAGGTGCTCCGCGCCATCGTTACGCCCCATTACAACTGCGGCCAGTCCGTCATCCTGCCCTTTGCGGAAACGCTGGGCTACACCGAGGAAACGGTGATGCGCTTTGCCGCGAACTTTGGCGGCGGCATGAAGGGCGGCCGTCTCTGCGGCGCCGTTGCCGGAGGCGCAGTGGTGCTGGGCCTGTACGGCCTGGAGGACCGCGCCATCGTGGAGGACTACTACGTCCGTTTGCAGCAGCGTCACCCGGAATCCCTCGACTGCGCGCCGCTGCTGGCGCTCAACGAGGCCCGCGGCGGCGTCAAGAAGCCCCACTGCGATGCGCTGGTGTATGAGGTCATCGGCGTGGTGGAGGAAATGCTGCGCGAGCACGGGAAGCTGGAGGCGTAAGGCGTCCGCTGCTGCCGCGTCAGAGTGCTGTTCTGAAGGTCTGCAAACCATCGGCTTTGTCGATGCTTTGAGCTCCCCTTAGGGGGAGCTTTTCTGTGCGAAGTTTACACTTCTGCACTTGTCATCCGTCCCAAAGAAGTCTATAATAAGCTTGTGCGTCTGCACCATCACACCTGCCTGACAGGAGGAACCATGCGCCGCAGGAACAAGAATATCTTCACTGAGGAAAGCCACCGGGGCCGCGCCTTTCTCATTGGCCTTTCGCTGGTGCTGCTGCTGCTTTTTGCAGCGCTCTTTACATGGAATTTTGCGCTTAACCACACGGTCAGCGATGAAAAGAAATACGTCACCATTCCCAACCTGTCCGAGCCGCTGGAGGGCTTCACCATCCTCCATCTTTCGGACATGAACGGCCAGTTCCTGGGGGAGAACCACGCTGCGCTGCGCAAGGTGCTGGCAAACAAGAACCCCAGCTGCGTGGTACTCTCGGGCAACATGGTGGGGCCGGAGGAGGACGCATCGGCGGTGCTGGCGCTGCTGGAAATCCTCCCCAAGGGGACGACGGTGCTGCTCCTGCCCGGCGATGACGATCCGCCCCTGTACCTCTCCACTGCCCACAGCAGCCTCTCTCACTATGCTCCCTGGGCGGAAAAGCTGCAGCAGGCCGGCGTGCTCCTGCTGGACGAGCCCCGGGCCATCACGCGGGGGAAGTCCACCATCTGGTTCATCCCCGAGGGGCTTTACAGCCTGGATATCGACAACTCCCGCGATGCATGGCAGGCTCAGATGGATGCGCTGAGTGCCATCACCGGCGACCTGACGGGCGATCAGGCGGCGCTGCGGCGCAACGCCATCGGCCAGTTGGAGCGTCTGGAGCGCATCCGCACAACCCTTTCCACCATCAAGGACAGCGACGTGCAGGTGGTGGTGAGCCACATGCCGCTGACGAAGGAATACATCGTCGCCAGCCGGAACGAGACGGCCCGGTCGGGCAAGCTGCACCTGCGCAACGCCTCGCTGATCCTCTCCGGCGGCTACTGCGGCGGACAGTGGCGCCTGCCGCTCGTGGGGGCGATCTGGGCGCCTGAGCTTGGCTTCTTCCCGGAGGATCACCTGCTCCAGGGGATGTCCTACACCGGCGGCGTGTGGCAGCACATCAGCCCCGGCCTGGATGTGAACCCCATGTACCCTCTGCTGCCCTTCCGCCTGTTCAACAGCCCGGCAGCCACGCTGCTTGTGCTGACAGCCACCAATCACTGATTGCGAGGTATACCTATGATGCAGCTCGTTTCCGGCGGCCAGGCCGTCCCCTTCCTTGTAGAAGCCGAAGCCCATGAGGGCGTGCGCCGCGTGGCCGGTAAGGTCGCGGAGGACGTGCGCCGCGTTTCCGGCGCGCTGCCGCAGATCATTCCCGCCCCGGCGGGCGACGTGCTCGTTCTGTGCGCCACGCTGGGCGCAAGCCCCCTGGCGGACGCGCTCATCGCTGCCGGGAAGCTTCCTGAGGCGGAGCGCATCCGTGGCAAATGGGAGTGCTGGCTGACCGCGCTGGTGGACGCGCCCTTCGAGGACGTTGACCGCGCGCTGGTCATCCTGGGCTCGGACAAGCGCGGCACGATCTACGGCCTGTATAGCCTGTCGGAGCACATCGGCGTGAGCCCCCTGCACTACTGGGGCGACGCAGAGCCCCTGACCGACCCGGAGCCGGAAATCACGCCGGACTTCCTCACCGTGACGAAGGAGCCCTCCGTGCGCTACCGCGGCCTGTTCATCAACGATGAATGGCCCTGCTTCGGCTCCTGGTGCATGGAGCATTTCGGCGGGGTCAATGCGGAAATGTACGACCATGTCTTCGACCTGCTGCTGCGCCTGAAGGGCAACTACATGTGGCCGGCGATGTGGGCCAGCGTCTTTGGCGAGGAGGGCCCCGGTTCCGCCAATGAGGAGCTGGCGGACATGTACGGCATCGTGGTGGGCAACAGCCATCACGAGCCCTGCCTGCGCGCGGGCGAGGAGTTCAAGCACTCCATCCAG
>JBGVOA010000526.1:0-3376 GCA_045126095.1 Christensenellales bacterium
CCTTCTTCTACGGCGGACGCAAGGCCATGCAGCCCCAGCGCCTTCTGACCAACCCGTCGCTCATCGCCATTGCGGTGGGCCTGACGCTCTTCCTCACCGGCTGGCGGCTGCCCGGCTTCATCAACAACGCCCTGGACATGATCGGCTCGGTCACTACGCCCGTGGCCATGTTCGTCATCGGCGCGCGGCTGATCTCCCTCCGGCCCGCTCATCTGGCGGACGTGAAGTTGCTGCTGGTGTGCCTGCTGCGGCTGATCGTGTTCCCGGCGGCGATTCTGCTGCTTTTCCTTACGCCCTTGCCGGACATGGTGGTCAAGGCCGTGTTCGTATGCACCGCCATGCCCTGTGCGGCGCTGACGGCCATGCAAAGCGAGGTCTTCGACTGCGACCGCGCCCTGGCCAGCCGCGGCGTGGCGCTGTCCACCGCGTTTTCGATGGCCACGGTGCCACTGATGCTCCTGCTCCTCCCCGCCTGATGCAGAAAGGATGACCGCATGCTCTTTCCCGGCAACTACGACCATCCCGGCCGCCACGCAGGCGAGTATGACCCCCGCAGCAACCGCTGGCGCTTCTTTCTGCCCACCCTGGCCATCCTGCTGGCCGTCGCGCTCCTGGCATGGCCCTTTCTGGAGCCCCTCATTCCCGAGGTGGAGCAGCGCACCCTGCGCTTTGCCGACTTCCCGGCTGACATCGGCCAGCTGCGCGTGGTGTACGTCAGCGATATCCACAAAGGGCCCTTCTTTTCCCAGGGACGTGTGGAAAACCTGGTCAGCCGCATCAACGCCATGAACGCTGATCTGGTGCTGCTGGGCGGCGATTACGCCTCCGACAGCAACGGCGCGGTGGACTTTTTCCGCACCATGCCCCACATCTACGCCCGCTACGGGGTGTATGCCGTGCCCGGCAACCACGACCGCACCGTGCCGGAAAGCAACCTGAACCAGCTGCGCTCGGCGATGCAGGCCGTAGGGGTCACGCCGCTGGTCAACACCGTCGCACCCGTGCGTATCGGCAATCGCTCCATCTATCTGGCAGGCATTGACGATGTGAGCTGCGGCCACCCGGAGCTTGCCGCCGTCGCCTCCCAGGTGCGCAAGGAGGATTTCGTCATCTTCCTCTGCCACAGCCCTGCCATCATCCCCGACGCGCTGGACGCCCGCGACGCCTCCTGGCAGCGCGGATGGTTTGATCTGGGGCTGTTCGGCCACACCCACGGCGGACAGATCGGCCTGTTCGGCGGCATCGTCCGCGACGACAGCGTCCCTGAGGCCTACCGCTCCGGCTGGAGCCACGTCAACCGCACGGCCTTGCTGACCTCCCGGGGCGTGGGCACGGCTGTGGTTCCCATCCGCCTCCTGTGCCGCCCGCAGATCCACCTCATTACCCTCACCACCGCCGATTGACCGCATAACAGACCGTCATCCAACCGTACGTTCAGAAAGCCGCCAGCGAAGCAGACCGTAAGTCTGTGTTTCCTGGCGGCTTTTTCTCATAGCACATTCCCCAGGGTGAAGGCGTCCCGGTGATACAGGTGCTGGGCATTCTCCTCCAGCTGTGCGCAGGCTGTGAGGCAGCCCGCTATGTCCCGGGCCTCAATGGCCGCCTCCAGCAGCACCAGCGACAGGGTCACATCGTCCGTGTCGTCATGGTTGATGAGCATCTGCAGCGTCGGCTCAAGGCTGCGCCAGTCCTCCAGGTATGCCTGCGTCGTTTCACGGGCCCGCTGCCATTCCTCGTGGGCTGTCATGCTGCGCAGCTCCTGCGCCGCTGATATGTACCGCTCCGAAATTCCCTGCATCGCGCCCTGCGTCACAAGGCCCGCTGCCAGCGTCACCGTCAGCAGCGCCAGGGCAATCCATACGCTCGTCCGCATTCACCACACCGCCCTTTCCGGCGGCAGCACCTGCCGCAGCTGCGTCTCCGTCCGGCCCTTGCCCTGGATCAGCAGCTCGCCATGGGTGTTCAGGCACATGAACAGCACCTCCTGCACACCGGGAAAGCCCGCCTTCTCCGCCTCCAGGCGCAGCCAGCTCTCCGTCAGCCGTCCCCTGCGCAGGTTGTCCTGCTGCACCTCGCCGTCCATCACCAGGGGCAGCGGCAAGCCGTCCCGCGGCGGCGTGAACCCCAGGTCAGCCGGCGTCACCGGACGATTCTCAGCCCGTGGAATCACGCTGATCTTTCCGCTCGGCTCCAGCACCGCCGTGCCTACCTCCGCCGGATCGGCGATCCCCTCCATGCGCATGGCCTCCATCAGGTCATTGAGGTCGACGGCCACCTTCCGCAGCTGCTTCTCACAGATCACCCCGTCACGGATGAGCACCGTCGGCTCCCCGCAGAGCCACACGCGCAGCCGCTGCCATTTCATGCAGGCCGCCGTGATCAGCCCGTGGCACACCACCAGCGCCGCCATGGGCAGCACGCCGTACAGCAACGGGATCCCCACGCCGCCCATGGGCGTGGCCGCCAGCTCCGCAATCATGATGACCACCACCATCTCAAAGGGCTGCAGCTGGCCCACCTGCCGCTTGCCCATCGCCCGCATCGCCAGCAGCGACACGGCATACAGCAGCACCGAGCGCGCAAACACCGTCAGCATCCGCTCACCTCCGCAGCATTTCTCCCCCTCATTTTCTCCCGGAGCCGTCAAACCATGCGTTCATTTGACCGACTTTCGGTCTGTAATCATCATTTCAAGCGCAAAGCCCTTGCACCAATCCGCCGCATGTGCTACAATACAGGGTGGTGTATTATTCCCTTGATAGTAAGGAGTCAACCAATGAGCAAACCGATCATCACCGTGAAGGACGTATCCTTCACTTACGAGGAAGCCGACGCGCCTGCCCTCAGCGGCGTTTCGCTGGAGGTACAGGAGGGCGAATTTCTCGCCGTGCTGGGCCACAACGGCTCCGGCAAATCCACCCTGGCCAAGCTCCTCAACGCCCTGTACATCCCCACGGAGGGCGCCGTCATCTCCTGCGGCTTTGACACGCAGGACGACGACCACCTCTGGGACGTCCGCCAGCAGTGCGGCATGATCTTCCAGAACCCGGACAACCAGATCGTCGCCACCGTGGTGCGTGAGGACGTAGCCTTTGGTCTGGAGAACCTGGCCGTGCCCCACGACGAGATGGTGCAGCGCATCGACGAAGCCCTGGCGGCCGTGCGCATGACGGACTTCGCCGGCTCCGCCCCTCACATGCTCTCCGGCGGACAGAAGCAGCGCGTGGCCATCGCGGGCATCCTGGCCATGCAGCCCCGCGTCATCATTGCGGACGAAGCCACCGCCATGCTCGACCCCTCCGGGCGCAAGGAAGTGCTCAAGACCATCAAGCGCCTCAACCGGGAGAAGGGCATTACGGTGGTGTGGATCACTCAC
>JBGVOA010000527.1:0-2289 GCA_045126095.1 Christensenellales bacterium
TGACCGCCGTGATCGCCTACCTGCTCGGTTCCATGTCTGTGGGCATGATTGCCTCAAAGCTCATGGGCGGCCCGAATCTGCGCGAGGTTGGCAGCGGCAATACCGGCGCGACCAACGCCTTGCGCGCACTGGGCAAAAAGGGCGGCATCATCGTCTTTGTCGGCGATATCCTCAAGGCGCTCATTGCTTCCATCATCGGCGCGCTGCTCTGCGGCTTTGAGGGCAAACTGATCGCTGCAGTTTTCGTCATCATCGGACATGTCTGGCCCGTGTTCTTCCAGTTCAAGGGCGGCAAAGGCGTATCCTGCGTGTGCGGCGCGATCTTCCTTACCTACACCTGGCAGGCCACCCTCTGCTACCTGCTGACTGTTGGCATCATCGCCCTCACCCGCTACGTTTCTTTCGGCAGCATCTGTCTGGTACTGATGTTCGCCCTCGGCGTGACCATCACCGAAGTGGTCACCGGTTTTGTGCACTGGATCGCCATTCCCTGGGCCTTTCTTGTGGCTGCGCTGGTCATCTGGCGGCACCACGAGAATATCGGCCGCCTGCTCAAGGGCACCGAGCGCAAGCTTGGCGAGAAGAAGCAGTGACTTCCGGCGCGTGTCAGCATTGGCATGCGCCTTTTCTGTACAAGGAGGTACCCCATGCAGCATACCGGAACCCCTACCCTTACCACACAGCGCCTCGTCCTGCGGCCTTTCCGCATGGATGACGCTCACGATATGTTCACCAACTGGGCCAGCGACCCGCAAGTCACAAGGTTTCTCATGTGGCCGACACACACCAGCATGAACGTCAGCCAATACGTGCTGAACGACTGGATCCCTCACTATGCAGAGCCTGATTACTACCACTGGGCCATCACGGTTGACGGGCATGCCATCGGCAGCATCGCCGTGGTTGATCATGATGACCGCGTGGGTAAGGCACACATCGGCTACTGCATAGGACGCAGCTGGTGGCACATGGGCATCATGTCCGAGGCGTTGCAGGCAGTGATGGACTACCTCTTCGACGTGGTGGGCTATGAGCGCCTCGAAAGCCGCCACGATCCCCGAAACCCCAATTCCGGCGCGGTGATGCGCAAATGCGGCATGAAGTACGAGGGTACGCTGCGCCAGTCCGACTGGAACAACCAGGGAGTGTGCGACGCATGCTGGTATGCGCTGCTCAGATCTGAACGTTAATGCTTGATAGTATCACAATTACACAGGAGGAGCCCCATGAAGAAGCTTGTTTCCCTTTCCCTGGCCCTGCTGCTGCTTTCCGGCACCTGCGCATTTGCTGAGACCTACACCGAAGCATCCACTGATGAACTGCTCAGTACGATGACTGCCATTCAGATGGAGCTTAACCGCCGCGCAGCTGCCTCTGCTGACAACAAGCTGCTGTATGAAGCTGACGGTCTCCGCATCAGCATCCACGATGCTGAAATCGAATACGGTCATCTGCATATCATGCTCCTTGTGGAAAACGACACCGACAATGATGTTGCCGTTTACCACAAGCAAGGTTCCATCAATGGCTGGAGTATTTCTATGGGCTTCTCACTCAGCAATACTACCGCTGCGCACACGATGCGCAAGGATCACTGGATCGCGTTCAATAATCTGAAATCCGCAGCCAACGTTTCAAACATAGAAGAGATTACAAATGCGACCCTTTCCCTTGAGTTGCGGATTACGACTCCCGATGGACAGCACACTACTGTTCTGACCCCCACTGTCAACCTCATCTACACTGCCGCCGACGGCTTCCTCGTCATGCCTGCAGAGTGAAAGCTTACATTCGCAAAAAAAGAACTCTGGCACGTTCAGAGTTCTTTAATTCAACAAGAGAGGACTCCCCAGCCATCCGGCAAGGGAGTCCTCCTTTTATTCAGAATCTGAATTCCGAATTGTGAATTTGTTTACTCCGCCGCCTGGGCCAGGCACAGGGCCACAGCGTCCATGATGCGGTTGGAGGTCAGGGTCGCGCCGACAACGATGTCAACGGTTGCGGTGTTGCCAGCGACGATGGCAGCGGGCACAGACGCGATGGGAGCCGCCGCGATGGCCTGGGTCTCGTTGTGGGACACGATAGTCACCTCAGCGATCACGCCGCCAGCGATGACAACCTTCACCACCATGGGGCCGTTCTGGCCGTCCACGGTCGCCTCGTACTCGCCATCCTTCAGGGTCTGGGTCATGTCGAACTTCTCTTCGACAGCGGTCTCCTTCTCAAACAGGGAGACATCCAGGATGTCCAGAGCCTCGTGGACGCGGTAGCCCTCGCCCATCTCGTTGG
>JBGVOA010000528.1:0-3167 GCA_045126095.1 Christensenellales bacterium
CCGTGGCCAACGAGGCCTGCTCCGGCGGCCGCGTTACCCTCAACGGCAAGGTGGCCAAGCCTGGCGCGGAGGTGAAGCCCGGCGACGTGATGACCATCCGCTTCGGCGACCATCTGGGTCGGTATGAGATTCTCTCCGTGCCTGCAACGGTCAAGAAGGAGGGCGCGGCAGAGCTCTACCGCATCCTGGAGGAGGACGCTGCCATGGCCGCCGAGCGCGGTCAGGAGGACTGAGCATGTGGTATGCGATCATCCTGGCTGGCGGCAGCGGAAGCCGCATGGGCGCTGGCTGCAACAAGGTGCTGCTGACCCTGGGCGGCGAGCCGGTGATCCAGCGCTCCATCCGTGCCTTTGAGGGCCTGGTGGACGGCGTTGTGCTGGTGAGCCGCGAGGAGGATATCCCGGCTATGGGCGCAATGTTGGCGAAAAGCGGCCTCTCAGCCGTTGTGGTGGCAGGTGGCGCAACGCGTCAGGAGTCGGTCTGGAACGGCCTGTGCGCCCTTCCTGAAGGCGTAGAGCATGTTCTGATCCACGATGGTGCTCGCTGCCTGGTGGATGCGGAGACTATCCGCCGCTGCAAAGCATCCGTGGAAGTGCATGGCACTGGCGTAGCCGCTGTTCCTGTGGTGGACACGATCAAGCAGGTGGATGCGGACGGCATCGTCGCAGCAACGCCGGATCGCAGCTCCCTCATGGCTGTACAGACACCGCAGGGCTTCCGGCTGCCCCTCATTATGGAAGCCCACGAAGCCGCGCGGAAGGCAGGCTTCACCGGCACGGATGATGCATCCCTCGTTGAGCGGATCGGGCATCCTGTCCGGCTCACACAGGGAAATCGCCGCAACATCAAGCTGACCACCCCGGAGGACATCAATATGGCAGAAGCATTCCTGAATGGCGGACTTCCTTCCCTGCGTGTCGGCCAGGGCTATGACGTGCACCGGCTGGTCGAAGGACGCGAGTTGATCCTGTGCGGCGTCACCGTGCCGCATACGCTGGGTCTGCTGGGTCACTCTGATGCAGACGTGGCGCTGCATGCCCTGATGGACGCGATGCTCGGTGCGATGGCGCTGGGCGACATCGGCAAGCACTTTCCTGACACGGATGAGCGCTACCGTGGCATTTCCTCTATGAAGCTGCTGGAGCACGTTGTGGCGCTGCTTGCGGAGCACGGTGCACGCGTCACCAACTGCGATGTGACCATCGTTGCGCAGAAGCCCAAGCTGCTTCCCTACATCCCGCAGATGCGCCAGAATGTGGCGGATGCGCTTTCTCTGCCCCTTGACCGGGTGAATGTGAAGGCCACCACCACCGAGCGCCTCGCCTTTGAGGGCCGCGAAGAGGGCATCAGCGCGCAGGCCGTGTGCATGGTTGCGCAGGCTTAACAGCATACAAAAAGAGCTGACCGCACGGCCAGCTCTTCTTTTATTCGGGAATGTTGGCGTTGATTTCTTCGATGACGCGAACAACGCGGATATCGCCGTCCACGAGCATCTCCCAGATGGGATCGCCATCCTCGTTGGGGGCGTTCTGCCAGTAACGTTCGGCACGGGCCAGGTTGTCCGCCTGATCCGGCGTGCCATCAAAGCAGTTGAGCGCGTCGCCAACAAAACAGCGGCCCTCCACCTCCAGTTCAACCACGGCGTAGGTCGGGCGGCCCAGACGGGCGAAATAGGCTGCCCACTGCTTCGCGGGGTCCACCTCACGGGATACATAGAGGCAGGCCATGCGGGAAGGATAATCCGGATAGCGCTCCCGGCGCACCTGCTCCATGGCAAGTTCGCGGATGGCCACATTCAGGTGATGCTCCAGCGGCAGCGGGTACTTTTCCGGATGTGACAACACGTCCGCGGCTGTGTCCGCCAGCGCCATGACACGCTGATACACGCCGCTGCGGTTGTTACCGTCAATGACGATCCGTTGACCGACCTGTAGCGGGCGGTCACACACAACATGGTAAACCTTCAAGCGTCCTCCAAAGGGAAAAGGCTGACGGAATATCCGCCAGCCTTTTGTCAGCAGTCGATAAACTTGCGGAATTCCGGCAGGATGCCGATGCCGTCCGGATAATGGGCGGCAAACTGCGGCACAGCGTGGCTCGGGAAGGAATTGCCTTCGATGAAGGTGGGGCCGTCCGCCGTGATGGCGACATCCCAGGCGATGAAGCGCATCTCGGGCACCTTGCGGGCCGCTTCCATGCACATGGCCTTGGCCTCCTCCCAGTACGGGATGGTAAAGCCGATGATGTCCGTGCCGGTGATGGGGTGCTGGGTGTAGGTGTTGCCGGCCTTGTCCGCGCCGACGGTGAGCAGCTTGCCGCTCTCCAGGTCAATGCGGGCTGCCATACCGCCGCAGTCCACATTGTCCATGACCTTGCCGTTGCCGATGCGCAGGAAGCCATAGACGATGCCCTCCGCCTTGTCGCCCAGAAGGGTCGCAATGCGGCAGGTATTGACGGACGTGGGGCACATGCGGGCCATTTCGGGATGCTGGATGACGATTTCCTCCAGGATGCCGATGCCGTCAGCCTTCAGGCGGGCCAGGAAGGCCTCTGCGCCCTGGGCCCAGTCGTCAGGCGTGTACTTGTAGATACCCTGACCGCTGGAGCCCTCCAGGGGCTTGCCGATCAGGCTGGGCAGCGTCATCATGTCCGCCACAGCCTCTACCGTGGTGGCGTCGTTGATCAGCAGCCACTTGCGGGGAATCCACTGCTTGAACAGCTCATTGAACTGGGTCTTGTCATCGAAGAAGTGCCAGTGCTCCTTGGGATTCATCCGCCGGACGATGCCGTTGGAGATGCCGCGGGTGATCACCGTGCGGCGCTGGGCGTCATTGAGCTTGTACATCTGGGCGATCTTGTAGTCCACATAGCCCGCGTTGTACTTGACGGCGCAGTGCAGCATATCGCACAGCAGCCAGATGCGGGGCTTTCCGCTGCGCTCCTTGAGAAGGGCGGTAGTCTTCCACATGGCCTTCCAGTCCATCTTGAAAAGACGATTGAAGAAATACGAAAGACGGCTCATAGCAGACATTCCTTTCGTTCTCACGATTCTCACGCGCGCTCAAGCATGGATTAAACGCGCAACCCAATCGCGTAACGGGTGTCGAGAGGGTCGAAGACCCTTCGCGGGATCCAAGGGCAGAGCCCTTGGCGGGGTCCAGGGGCAG
>JBGVOA010000529.1:0-3367 GCA_045126095.1 Christensenellales bacterium
ACACGTCGGAAGAAAAAGCGCATGCCGGGGTGAATCCCACCGTCTGCCTGCGGCAGACACCTCCCTCAGAGAGGGAGGCGGAGGAGCGGCTCACTCGTACCCCGTGACCGTTCTTTTTGTGTACGAGCCGCAAGATTTACATCCCGGCAGGTGACATCCCGCGCGGAATGTGTTACAATATAATCGGAAGAATGTGGCGTTTCCGGCAAAAACGCCTGAAAAACCCGGAGGTGAGAGGAATGAACGACCTGTTTACGGCGGCGGAGAGCGCTCCGCTGGCAGACCGCATGCGCCCCAGAACGCTGGCGGAATTCATCGGCCAGGAGCATCTGGTGGGGCCGGGGCGGCTGCTGCGCCGCGCCATCGAGGCGGATCGGCTGACCTCCTCCATCTTCTTTGGCCCGCCCGGATGCGGCAAAACCACCCTTGCCTCCATCATCGCCGGGGCGACCAAGGCAGCCTTCGTGCAGCTCAACGCCGTCACCTCCGGCGTGGCGGACGTCCGCGAGGTGCTCAAGGCCGCGCAGGAGCGCCGTACCCTCTACGGTCAGCCGACGTACCTGCTGCTGGATGAGTGCCACCGCTGGTCGAAGGCGCAGAGCGATTCCATCCTCCCGGCCATCGAGCGCGGCATCATCCGCTTCATCGGCTCGACCACCGAGAACCCGATGATCGCCATGACGCCCGCCATCGTCAGCCGGTGCCGCGTGTTCCAGTTCCAGCCGCTGACGGAGTCGCACGTCATCACCGCCATGCGCCGCGCCCTGGCGGACAAGGAGCGGGGCTACGGCGCGCTGAACGTCCGCATGGACGAGGACGCGCTGCGCCACATCGCCCGTATCGCAGGCGGCGATACCCGCGCGGCCCTGGGCGCGGTGGAGTTGGCCGTGCTGACCACCCCCGCCGGGGAGGATGGCGTGATCCACATCGACATGAGCGTGGCGGAGGAGTCCATCCAGAAGCCCATGATGCGCTGCGATGAAAGCCTCTACTACGATATGCTCAGCGCCTTCTGCAAGTCCCTGCGCGGCTCGGACAGCGATGCGGCGCTGGCCTGGTTCGCGAGGCTCATCTATGCGGGCGTTGACCCGCGCATCATCACCAGGCGCGTGATTGCCCATGCCTCGGAGGATGTGGGCCTGGCGAATCCCACGGCCATGCTCCAGGCGCAGGCCGCTGCGGCTGACCTGGAGATGCTGGGCATGCCAGAGGCGCGGCTGCCCATCGCTCAGGCGATCATCGCCGTGTGCGAAAGCCCCAAGTCCAACGCGGTGTGCGCGGCGGTGGACGCAGCCATGGCGGACGCGGAAAAGGGCGGCTTCGGGCCCGTACCCGTCCACCTGCGCGATACGCACTACCAGGGGCATCAGCGCATCGGCTCCGGCGAGGGCTACAAATACCCCCACGATTTCCCCAACCACTGGGTGCGGCAGGACTACATGCCGCCGGAGGTGCGCGGGAAGAAGTACTACCGCCCGACAGAAATGGGCCATGAAGCCACGATACAGAAGAATCATCAGGTGAGGGAGGGGAAAAAATGAAGCGGCGCAAGCGGGAGGTATCCATCCGCAAGGCGACGTACTATGCCGTCATTATCAATGGATTGCAGATCCTCCTGATCCTCGTGGTGCTCTTTGCGGTGCTGTTTGTGCCGGAGATCAAAACCTCGCCCCGGCTGCTGCTGATGCTGACCCTGCTGGCCTCGCTGGTGGTCATCTGGGGTGCGGTGGTGGACATCTCCGAGGCCCTCAGCACCCGCCGGCTGGTGCGTCAGCTGGATGATATGGACCAGACCATCGAGGCCATGTCCAACCTGAACATCACATTGCGCACCCAGCGGCACGACTTCCTCAATCACCTGCAGGTGGTTTACTCCCTCATTGAAATGGAGGAGTACGGGGAAGCTAACGAATACATCGAGCAGGTGTACGGCCGCATCACTGCCATCAGCCGTGTGATGAAGACCGCCGTGCCTGCTGTCAACGCGCTTTTGCAGGTCAAGGCGGCTGCCTGTGAGCAGGCCCGCGTCCGCCTGACGCTGGAGATCACCTCCAAGTGGGAGACGCTGGAAAACACGATGCCGGCCTGGGAGATGTGCAAGGTGCTCTCCAACCTGATCGACAACGCCATCGACGCGATGGAGAAGCAGGCGGCGAAAAAGCGCCAGTTGACCATTTCTCTCACGGAGAACCTGCGGCAGTACTGCTTCTGCGTGAGCAACTCCGGCACGCCCATCCCGGAGGACATGCAGGAGTCGATCTTCCAGCCGGGCATCACCACCAAGGGCGAGGGCCACGGCATGGGGCTGTATATCGTCCGCAAAACCATCCGCGGCCGGGGCGGGGATATCACCCTGGAAAGCAATGCCGAGCGCACGGCCTTCAGCGGCTATGTGCCCAAGCTGGCGGCTCCGGCGGGGGAGGAACGGTAAGACGGCGGGATACAAGGAAATCCGATAAATTTCTGTCAAATCCCCTCTTGATTTTTCAACCCGGTTAGTGTAATATGTATACTGCGGGAGTAAGTGGCTTTCTTGCAGACCGCGATTGTATAAGCAAAACGACCATCGCAGAAAGAGGTAAATACACATGGCTCTTGATCTGACCAAGTATGGCATTACCGGCACGACCGAGATTGTGCACAACCCCTCCTTTGAGGAGCTGTTCGCCGAGGAGACCAAGCCCGAGCTGGAAGGCTTTGAGAAGGGCGTTGTGACCGAGCTGGGCGCCGTGAACGTGATGACCGGCATCTACACCGGCCGCTCCCCCAAGGACAAGTACATCGTGATGGACGAGAACTCCAAGGACACCGTGTGGTGGACCTCTGACGCGTTCAAGAACGACAACCACCCCATGACCGAGGAGACCTGGAGCGTCGTCAAGGAGCTGGCCAAGAATCAGCTGTCTGGCAAGAAGCTGTTCGTGGTCGACGCCTTCTGCGGCGCCAACGCCGACACCCGCATGAACGTCCGCTTCATCGTGGAGGTCGCCTGGCAGGCCCACTTCATCAAGAACATGTTCATCATCCCCTCCGAGGAGGAGCTGAAGACCTTCGAGCCCGACTTCGTGGTCTACAACGCCTCCAAGGCCAAGGTGGAGAACTACAAGGAGCTGGGCCTCAATTCCGAGACCTGCGTGGCCTTCAACATCACCTCCCGCGAGCAGGTCATCCTGAACACCTGGTACGGCGGCGAGATGAAGAAGGGCATGTTCTCCATGATGAACTACTACCTGCCCCTGAAGGGTATCGCCTCCATGCACTGCTCCGCCAACACCGACATGAACGGCGAGAACACCGCCCTGTTCTTCGGCCTGTCCGGCACCGGCAAGACCACCCTGTCCACCGATCCCAAGCGTCTGCTGATCGG
>JBGVOA010000530.1:0-4387 GCA_045126095.1 Christensenellales bacterium
CTCCTCAGCCATTGCGGACGCGCCCCGGAGGACGCGCTCAGCCGCATCCATGTCACCGGCTTCAACATTTTCGGTCAGCTGCAGGATCTTGCGGCTAGGGAATGACACATATTTTGACCGGAGCGTCCGCCAAAGCAGCGGAGGCTCCGGTTTTGCGTTAAAAAGCGCCCCTCCGTGCGGAAGGACGCTGATTGCATTTGCTGGCTCAGTGCGCCTGGCCCAGGATGAGGGTGCAGGTTGCGTGACGCAGGCGCTGGCGGCGGCGCTTGATCTTCTTGTCCGGCTTGCGGGAGAAGAGCTTGCCCAGGCCCATTGCGGCCAGCAGGATGATGAAGGCAGCCGCAGAGAAGCCCAGAACGTAGACGAACAGACACCAGGGGTAGGGGAGCAGCTCCTGCACGGTGGAGTACACGGGCAGATGCGGCTCGCAGTGGCGGCTGATGTAGAACATGTTGAAGTTGTGCTCCTCAACGATGCCCATGGAGAAGGCTGCCTCGTTGAGGACGACGGCGATGAGGACGAAGACCACGAACACCGGCATCGCCTTGAGGATGGTACGCAGCTTCAGTTCCACATGGCCGGTTGCGAACAGGTAGATGCCGATGACCAGCATGGAGCCGTGGCAGAACATGGTCTGGATGTTGATGCCGATGGTGCCGATAAAAACGTCGCCCGGGTAGAACATCACGCAGGCACCTGCGAAGACCGAGTAGGTGGCCAGGTAGGCGCACATGGCGTTGTGCAGGCGGCCGCGGCGGGTCAGTCCGGCGATGAGCCCGGCGTACATGGGCGTGGAGCAGAACTGCCACGGGAATGCGTAGAGCTGCGGCGCCAGCACCGGGTTCGGGCCGCTGGTGTAATCCAGGTTGTAGTTGATCTGCTTGTAGATCTCCATCAGGATGGTGATGATGGAGATGACCAGCACCACGTTGCTCACCTGGTTGGGGCGATCCTTCCTGTGCAGCTTGCACAGGATGAGGGTGGCGGCAAACACCACCGCAAAGGACATGAGGTGGAACCAGCCGTACAACTCCGGCGTTTCCATCTGGGTATCAAGGACTCTGAGGATCCTTATCCAAATCGATTCTTCCATCTTTCTTTCTCCTCACACAGGGCCGTTGTCTGCGGCCCCTTCCGCATGTGTCAGCGTGATCTGACACGGGTCTGCGCAGCTGCGCTTTGCCGCGCGTAGACAAGCGCGGTTAGATGACATTCGTCATCGAACGACGAAATTCCTTCTTTTAAATTGTAAATTTCTGATTCATGCCACAGAAAAAAACAGCGCCTGTCCTGGTGGACGGGCGCTGTTGCGTTTATGTGGCTGTGGTTACCAGTTGACCTGCCAGCGCTGGCTGTAGCCGGTGGAGCCGCCGCTGCGCTCCCCCTCGCGCTTGAGGGCGGAATCCTGGGCGTGCTGCGCCAGAAGACGATCGAATTCGGCCGTATCCATCGGCAGTGCGACGGGCACGTTGCCCTTCCACTGGGACAGGTAGGCGGCGTTGGAGAGCGTCAGCTCATTCAGGCCGTCCGGGCCGGGGGAGAGAAGGGGCTCGCCCAGGCGGATGGCGTTGGCCCAGTTCTGCAGGATGCCCGCGTGGGCTGTTTCCGGCTCAGTGGGGCGGAACTCCTCATAATCGCAGGGGATGCTGGCGAAGTTCTCCTGGGATTGGAAGCAAACCTTCCGCTCGCTCTCCTGCAGCCGCCACCACTTCAGCGCGCCGCCCTCCAGCACCAGCTTGCCCCGGTCGCCTGCGATTTCCAGGCGGTTGGTGCCGGGCGCTTCGCCGGTGGAGGTGATGAAGACGCCGGTTGCGCCGTTTGCGTAGCGGGTGAAGATGGTCGCATCGTCCTCCACCTCGATGCGGTGGTAGCGGGCCACATCGCAGTAGGCGGTGACGCTCTCCGGCATGCCGCAGATCCACTGCCACAGGTCGAGGTTGTGGGGGGCCTGGTTGAGCAGCACGCCGCCGCCCTCGCCTGCCCAGGTGGCGCGCCACGCGCCGGAATCGTAGTAGTGCTGCGTGCGGTACCAGTTGGTAATGATCCACACCGTGCGCTTGAGTTCGCCCAGCTGGCCGCTCCTGACGATTTCCCGCGCGCGCCGGAAAAGCGGGTTTGTCCGCTGATTGAGCATCACGGCGAAGACCTTGCCGCTCTTTCCCGCCGCCGCGCACAGCGCCTGCGCCCGGGAGAGCGCCGCATCCACTGGCTTTTCCACCAGCACATGCAGCCCGTTTTCCAGGGCGGCGATGGCCACGGTGCTGTGGGAGGGATGGGGCACGGCGACGATGACTGCGTCCGCGACATTTGCGGCCAGAAGATCCGCCACGGAGGCGAAGCAGGGCACCTCCGGGTAGCGCTCGCGGCAGTAGGCCTGCCGGGAGGGGGCCACATCACACAGAGCACTCAGGGTCAGCCCGTTGATTTTCCCAGCGGCGATGCAGCTGGCGTGGGCCGATCCCATGTTGCCCACGCCGATCACAGCTGTCCGGATCGCGTTCATGCTCATCCTCCTGAAGATATCCTTCGTTGCTTGTGCAGGTCATTCCTGCAGCGTTTTGCTGTACTGGTTGGGTGATTTGCCCGTGCGCGCCTTGAAGGCACGGTAGAAGCTGGTGTAATCGGAGAAGCCGCTTTGCTCGCAGGCCTGGTTGGGCTTGGCGCCCTGCTGAATCAGCTGCTGCGCCAGGATGACGCGGCGGGTGAGTATATATTGGTAGACAGACATCCCCGTGTAGTCCTTGAACTCGTGCAACAGCACGTACTTGCTGATGCCGAAGACCTCCTCCAGCTGGTCCAGGGACAGGGGCTGGGCGGCGTTCTGGTTGATGTAACGGATCAGCTCGTTCATGCGCGAGGAGGCGCTGTCCTCCGTGGAGGCGATGCTCTCCTTCAGCAGCCCAAGCAGGCGGATGAGGTACATCGTCATCCGGCAGCGGTTGGCCAGCACGGCGGCAGGGGAGGTGTCCCGGGCTGCCTCGATGATTTCGTCTGCCTTTTCCGTCAGCTCGCGCACCGCCTCCTCTCCGGGCCGGAAGAAGCAGCGCCCGCCCGCTGTCAGCTGCTCCAGCTCCTGAATGAAGCTGTAATCCGCAGTGCTGACGGCGCTGAGATACTCCTTGGAAAGGTAGATGTAGAAGCGCTCGTAGGGGACGGTGGAATCGGTGTGGGTGATGCGGTGCATGCAGTTGGGCGGATAGATCAGCGTTTCGCCCAGCACCGGATTGAGATCCAGCTCATCCACAATGACACGGATCGAGCCTTGCAGCAGGAAATAGATCTCATAGAAATGGTGACTCTGGTAAATGGAGGGCTGCGGGTTGGTGTTGATGGAATGGTAAATCTCAAACTCGCGGCCCTGGGGCATCTGATTGCCGAATCGCCATAGCGGATGATCCATCATGTTGATCATGGATTTTCCTCCAGAAAAATTATATAGCAACTTTCGCAAATGATCAAGAAATAGAAGAGGGAATTTGCAAATCTTGATAGAATATATATAGCAACAGCCTTCACTTCTTGCTATACACATTGGATGAAGGGAGGAAAAGACCGGCGTACGCAGCTGAAAGCTTTGGAAGGGCGGCAGCTGCACGCGCCAGCCATCAGGAGGAAGTGGCGGAAACTATTGCAAATCTTGCCTGACATTGTATTCTAACACAGATGGGGCAAGAAATTCAACCTTTCTGCAAAATTGTTGATTTTGCGGAGATTCCGGCCATTGGCCATGCAAAACCTGTTTCAATTCCTTCAGGACATTATCAGCAGGATTGCGGCGAATGTAGGCATCATCAACGGCCATGCTCAATATTTGATGGAGAACCGTGTGTACACCGTCAATCGTTGAAATCTTCAATCCACGTTCATCGGAAAGAGTGTTGTAGAATCGCTTGATGTCACTCTTTACGAGCAGTGAAATACGCCTCTTGCCAAGACTGGGAGCAACAAACTGCTTGTATAGATACTGATAGTTCTGGAAGGTGTTGTCCTTCAGCCCTCTTTTCAGCTCTTTCCACAGTTCAAACATGTCATTGACGGTCACATTGCGCGCTTCAGGCTTGATGTTATCCTGAATATCAAAACTGACTTCAGCTTCCTTTACCCGTAGTTCTTCTAATGTAGGGGCATGGATGGAGTGCCGCTTCCCATCTTTTCCAAACCAGCGGAATTGATAGCCATTGCGACTGTGTAATGATTCACCCTTTCTCAGAGTCATATCATCGCTGGGAGCAGAGTAATTCTTATTCAAATCTATTCCTTCCCGGATAAATACGACTTCCATAAATATATTACCATGTCCCGAATAGGAAAACAAGAATAACGAGACATCAAAGCAAATTATGTAAAGGTTAGTACAGCTGTGTACAACTCTTTACAACTTTACTGT